>DAOWBV010000166.1 GCA_030633885.1 Planctomycetota bacterium | reverse complement strand
TCCCTGGTCCGATTGCGGCGTAGGCAGCTGGGTAGAGTACAAAATACTTTTACCTACGAGCGAAACCATAAACAAGAAAGAGACCCTGATCAGAATCGAAGGAAACAACGCTTTGGTCGAGACAAGCATCAAGGCCAACAATGAGTGGCGGAGTCAGGGGGTCGAAAAACGCAGTCTAAAGTCGATGTCGTCCCCAATCAAAATGTCCACCAAGGCAATTCAGACTGACATAGTGAAGATAGGCAACAAAAAAATCAAATGTAGAATGATCATCATGAAAAGACGGATGGGTCCGAACGAAACGACCTTTGTCCGCTGGATGTCTCATGAAGTACCGGGCGGTATCGTTCGCCGGGCGATGGGTGGTAAAATCGTTAAAGAAGTGGTGGCTTTCGAAAAGAAATAATTTTCCGGCCTGCCGGCTTGCCCCGCTTCCCTTTTTGCACCTGTTTACCCACCTTTGGAGGACCTCAGGCAGGGCCTTTGTCAGACAGGCAGGTTAACGTAAAAAATCAGACGAATTCTGGGGACACTTCCCGGGATTCGTCTTTTTTTACACCTATTTGGATTTTTCTTGCTATTGTCAAAAAATAATGATTCAATAAAACTGATGACCAAAATAAAACCTGTCAAAATAAATAAATTCAAGATCGGTGATCGGCAACCGCTCTGTCTGATTGCCGGTCCCTGCGTGATCGAAAGCCCGGCCACCCTTTTCCGGACAGCCGGCGCCCTGAAAGATATCGCCGCCGAGCTGGACCTACCGTTCATTTTTAAGACCTCATACGACAAGGCCAACCGAACCAGCCTCCGGTCTTACCGGGGCCCGGGCCTGAGAAAAGGGTTGGCTTTATTAAAAAAACTGAAAAAGAAATTTAAAGTCCCGGTCTGCGCCGACGTGCATTGCCAATCGGAAGTAAAAGACGCGGCCCGGGTACTGGACGTGATCCAGATACCAGCGTTACTCTCCCGGCAGACTGACCTGGTGGTGGCCGCGGCCCGGACGGGCAAGGTAATCAACATAAAAAAAGGGCAGTTCATGGCCCCGGCCGATATAAAAAATATTATCGCCAAAGCGACGGCCACCGGTAACCAGCGGATCCTGGTGACCGAACGAGGGACGTCATTCGGTTATCACCGGGTAATCAACGATATGCGGGCAATCCCGCAGATGAGATCGTTCGGTGTACCGGTAATCTTTGACGCCACCCACAGCGTCCAGAATCCGGGCGGGGCCGGGACCCGCTCCTCCGGCCAACGCGCGCTCGCCCCCACCCTGGCCCGGGCAGCGGTGGCCGCCGGTTGCGACGGTATTTTTCTGGAAGCCCACCCCAATCCGGCGCAAGCCCGCTGCGACGGACCGAACATGCTGAAATTAAATACCCTGCCGGCCCTGTTAAAAAAACTGATCGCCATCAGAAAAATCGTAACGTAAAACAGAATTATGATCGCCTGGATAATCGCTTATCTCACTCCCTTATTACTCGGAATAATGATCCCTTTCCTGATGAATACCCGAACCACTGATCAAAATCAAACATCGGTCCGACAATTCAGAAACATTCCGGTTAAACCAATACTCGGAGCAGGAATTTTAATTTTACTGATCGGGCTGGCTAATCTTTTAACAGCGCCGGCTGACCGGGGATTGAATTTCAGCGACTGGTTAACCCTGAGCGTTTTTCTGGCCGGATTCAGTTTACTCCTCATCGCGACCTGTTACCTGCTGAGCCAATTGGGTTGTTCCGGTAACCTGACACAGGGGTTAGTCAGTTTCGTTACATTATTAATAACCACAACGGTTTTCTGGCTGGACCCGTTGATCGAAAGCCTGGCCGGCAACCACACACTGAGACAATGGTTGATCAACTGGACGATGAATATTAATCCGACCTTAACCCTGGCCTCTAATTTTTTCCGGGATGACCCGATGCGGGCACCGGAAATGTATCAGTATTCAGTCATCGGAGTTTCTTATTACGCTTACGCGGCCTGGTGGAAAATAATGATCGGGCATCTCGGGTTAGCTGTTTTATTTATCTTAATGGGAAAAGTTTATGAGTCTGTCCGACGCAAAAAACTTAGCCCGGCTGATTGACCAAACGTTGCTCCAGCCGAACGCGACGAAAAAAGAGGTCGCCGAATTCTGCCGGACGGCGCGACGGCACCGGTTCCGAACGGTTTTCGTTAATTCAGGTTGGGTAAAACTCGGCCGATCGATCCTGAAAGGTAGTCCGACGCAGGTCGGCGCGGCAATCGGATTCCCGCTTGGCGCGGCCAGTACCGCGGCTAAACTGGCTGAAACCAAACAGGCGCTCCAGGACGGCGCCCGCGAGATCGATATGGTCATCAATATCGGTGCCCTGAAGTCAGGCCAGAACAATCTGGTAAAAAAAGAAATAAAAAAGATCGCCCGGGTCGTCCATCGATCTCGGGGGATATTTAAAATAATCCTGGAAACCTGTTATTTGACCAAATCGGAAATCATCAAGGCCTGCCGGTTAACTAAACAGGCCGGAGCTGATTTCGTCAAGACTTCGACCGGTTGGGGACCGGCCGGCGCTACGGTCCGGAACATCAAATTGATGCGGAAAACGGTTGGCCCCAAAATGGGCGTCAAGGCGTCGGGCGGGATAAGGAACTTGGCCGCGGTTAAAGTAATGCTGAAGGCTGGGGCGACCCGGATCGGCACCAGTACCGGCGCAAAAATATTACAAGAAGCTAACAAATAAATAAAGCAGTTTTTTGTTTTTCATTATGAAAAAAGCACTCCAATTATTGCTCCCCCTCTTCGCCGTCATCGGCGTGGTGATCACCCTACTCATTCTCTGGTTGGCCGCTTCGTTATCACCGGTGGTGGCCCTGGCGGTTTTATGTTTTCTTTTCTTCGGAATGATCTTCTTCGCCCGCAAAACCGCACCGCACCGGCCGGCCGGTGAATTTAAAGTGATCACCCGCGACAGTTCGGAAGCGCAAGAACATAAATTGTTCCGGATTCCGCGTAAGGATAATGGCAAATCATCCGTCGCCTCAGAGGAAAAACCGACTTTCAAAATAAAAAGAAAAAAAATGTTCGGCACGGCCGGGATCCGGGGTCTGACCAATATTGAAATCACGCCCCTGCTGGCGCTGAAGATCGGCCAGGTCTACGGCGATTACCTGGGCAATCAGGGTAAAGTCGCCATCGGTTATGACACCCGTTACGGCTCGCCCATGCTAGCCCAGGCAGCAACCAGCGGGTTGATGTCCGCCGGGATCGACGTGGTCAATTGCGGTTGCCTGCCAACCGGGGCCCTGGCCTGTCAAATCGTCCGGGCCAAACTGGACGGCGGACTGATCATTACCGGTTCCCACACCCCTTATGACCGGAGCGGGCTGATCATTTTCATGGCCGACGGTTCTTATCTGGCCGACGGCATGGCCCGGAATATTGAAAAAAGATATTATGAACTGGATAAACGTCAGGTCCGGGTCGCGCCGGAAAAGATCGGCCGGGTCAGCGAAGAACCGAATGTTTTAAAAGCGTACCGGGAATTCCTGTTAAGCCTGATCAAGGAAAAAGAAGCGATCCGGAATAAGCACTATAAAGTCCTGATCGACCCGGCCAACGGGACAGGAATACTCGCTTTCCCGCCGCTGTTAAAAGAGCTGGGTTGCGAAGTAATATTCATTAACGAGGACCTGAAACCTAAACCTAACCGGGAAGCAGAACCAAGAGCCCGCAACCTGGGTCCGGCGGCCGCCCGGTTAACCGAACATCAGGGGAATCTGGGAATCGCGTTGGATATTGATTCCGACCGGGCCCTGTTTATCGACGAGACCGGACAAGTTTTATCCGAAGACCTGGTCGGTTCGATCTTTGCCCGGGATATTTTTGAAAATCTATCCGGTAAAAAACTCTGCGTAACACCGGTCAATTCTTCCGGCCTGATCGAACACACCTGCCAGAAGACCAACAGCCAACTGGAATATTGCGGAATCGGCCAGCCGGCCACGTTGCAGGTGATCCGTGACCTGAAAGCTGATTTTTCCTATGAAGAGTCCGGTAAATATTATTTCTGTAGGGAAACACTCTGGGCCGACGGTATCCTGGCCGGGCTGAAAATGTTGGAAATCATGGCTCGAACCGGGAAAACATTAAAACAATTAACCGATGAGTTTCCCGTCTTCTATCAAGTCAAGCATACCCGGCCCTGCCCCAACCATCTGAAAAACCGGTTGATGAAAAAGGTACGGGAGATATGGGAAAAGGAAGTCCCGGCCGACCGGAGAAAAGACGTGACATTGGACGGATTAAAAAGGGTCTATCAGGACCAATCCTGGTTAT
>DAOWBV010000112.1 GCA_030633885.1 Planctomycetota bacterium | reverse complement strand
TGGCTACCCGTTTGAGAATAGTATGGCTGACCCGCGAAAAGTCTTTTTTTTTCGGATAACTGGTTTTCAGAGTGATTTTATCTGATTTCAGGTCAAACATGATAACGTAACCGGTGTCGGCCTTGGTTACCTCAACGGTTTTTTTTAATACCCGGTCCATCAGGTTAGTAAGGTTTTTCTCTGAGGCGATAATTTTGGAGATCGAGAAGAGGGTGGATAAATTTTTTGAAGAAACGGCTTTGTCCAGAACGCCTTGTTGATGTTGTTCTTCCGCCTCATCATCGAGTTTGATCTCGATGGTCTCGCCTAAATCTTCCTTCAGATCCTCGTCCAGGAACAGGCGTGAACCTTCATCGGTTGGTTCCGGGATCAGTTGCTTTGTTTCCCACGCTGGAGGGGTGGCGAAGGAGGGCGGCGAAATAGATTTAAAGATCATCAGGTTTTCCCCGATCTTGATGTGATCGCTATCTTTCAGAAGACGTTCACGGCTTATTTTTCTGCCGTTAACAAAAGTTCCGTTGGTGCTTTTCAGGTCTTTGATATAAAAATGGTTATCCCGGACGTAAATTTCCGAATGATTACGCGACACTTTATGGTCTTTCAGCATTACCGAACCCTTCGGGTCGCGGCCGATCGAAAAAACCGCGTCCTCTTTTAAGGGAAAGACCTTGCCCCTTTTTTTGCCGGTAGTGATTTTGAGTTGAGCCATGAGTATGTCTCTTAAGTGACGATTTTTCCGTCAGATAATCTGATTACCCGGTGGGCTTTTTGCGCGATGTTTTCGTCGTGGGTAACGATAATAAATGTTTTACCGCGTTCTTTGTTTAATTTCAAGATTAATTTCTGGATCTCCTGCCCGCTGGCCTTATCCAGGTTACCGGTCGGTTCGTCGCAGAAAACGACTTCCGGGTCATGGATCAAAGCCCGGGCGATCGCCACCCGTTGTTTTTCACCACCGGAAAGTTTGGTCGGTTTATGATCGATTCGTTCGTTTAAACCCAGCTGGGTCATCAAATCCCGGGCCCGGGTCATTAATTCACTTTTCCGGTCCCACCAGGCGGTCAGCGAATAGGTGATCATGTAGGGCAGGAGCACGTTGTCCAGGGCCGAGAGTTCCGGGATCAGATGATAAAATTGGAAAACGAAACCGAAAGTGGTATTTCTCATTCGGGCCTGGGCGGTGGCCGAAAGTAAGGCCAGGTCCTGGTTCTGAAATAAGACCGTGCCGGTAGTCGGTCTGTCCAGCAAACCCATAATATGGATCAGCGTGCTTTTACCGGCCCCGGAAGGACCGAGAATAGCCAGAATTTCTCCCTTTTTTACCTGGAGATCAATCCCTTTTAAAACTTCCAGATAACCCTGACCGCTTTTAAAAGACTTGGTCAGATGATTGATCTCAAAAATATTAGCGTTTGTTTGGTTATTCATATCTTAAAGACTCAACCGGATCAAGATTGGCGGCTTTTAAGGCCGGGATAATACTGGCCATCAGGCTTAAGACGATGGTGATAATAATAATAAAAATTGCCGAAGAAAAATCGACCTCATCCGGAATTTTAGTTAAATAATAAATATCACGCGGGAAGAATCTGAAACCGAATATCTTATATAACAGATCTTCGATCTGGTTTAAATTGGTCGTGACCAGAATGCCGCTGATCAATCCCAGGACGCAACCGATGATAGAAATGATAAATCCCTGGATCAAAAATAAACTCATGATGCTGCGCGCCGGACTGCCCAGCGCTTTTAAGATCCCGATATCTCTGGTTTTTTCCATGACTCTCATGGTTAACATGGCGACCATGCTGAAAATGGCTACGATGACAATAAAGAAAAGCAGGATAGTCTGGATCCGTTTTTCCACGGCGACGGCTCTTAAAATATTGGCTTTTTCGTCTTCCCAGGTATTGACAATGTACATCTCCGGTTCTTTTTCCAGTATCCGGGAAATTTCCTGTTTAACGGACCCGGCGTTCCGGTAGTCGTTTAGTTTCACACAGATCTTACTGGCGCCGGTGATGCCTAAAAGATGCTGGACTTCTTCCAGCGGCAGGTAAATCGTATTGATCGGGTCGTACATTGAAGGATAAAATATTTTGGACAGAATAAATTCCTGTTTGATCGGCGTCGGGACCATTTCATTCATTTTCAAGGTGGTCAACGAGATGGTCTGGCCGAGGCCGTGGTCATTCCAGCGGCTGGGAAATAAATTAAAGGCCGGGATAGCGGCCGGGATACCGTTGTTTTCGTCCTTAGGCGGGAAATACGGTGGCCTGGGATGGGATAAATGTTCGGCGAAATTTGTCGTCGCCACTTCAGCGGCCGCGTCAATGCCGATGATCCGGACAAATAGAATGTTCTGGTCGATCTCGTCCTTCCGGTCAAGTAAGGCGACCCATTCCATCCGGGGCGAGACGGCCGATACGCCGGTCACCTTTTTTATTTCTTCGGCGATATCTTCATAATCAGTGATGAAATATCCGTCGCCTTTGGTAACAATGAGATCTGATGAAGTTCCGCGGATGGCGATCTTGATCTCTTTGATGAAACCACCCATGACCGAAGTAACCACGATCAGGGCCATGACACCAACCGCGATACCAACCACGGAAAAATAAATTATGCGGCGGGAAATTAAATAACGCCAGGCCAATAACAGTTTATACATGATTAAAAATTCTTCCTCCCCCTTTCAGCCATAGGACTGATTCGTCCTTCGGCGGAGATGGGGGAAGATAGGTGGGGTGAGAAGTAAGGTCACCCTCCCCTAACCCCTCCCATCAAGGGAGGGGGACTATTTCTCTAATGTTTTAACAAAATCGGCAATCAAGACTAAAGTCTTGAGTTACACAACTACTAATGTAGATAGTGTACACCAGATTGTCTCAATCTGGTGCGCTCAAGGTTGGGACAACCTTGAGTACTTCATTATTTGGGGATACTATTTCTCTTTGTATTTTAATTTACAGAGATCAGCTTTTTCTGTTTTTTTAGGTAATTTTCTAAGTGTCGGGAAAAGGATGACCTCCCGGATCGAAGGATTGTTGGTTAAGATCATGACCAGCCGGTCGATCCCGATGCCTTCGCCGCCGGCCGGCGGCATGCCGTGTTCCAGAGCGCTGAGGAAATCTTCATCCAGGCTGACCGAACCCTCGGCCCGATTTTTTAATTGTTGCTCCAGTCGCTTCCGTTGTTCCAGCGGATCGTTCAGTTCGGTAAAGGCGTTGGCGATCTCCATTTTGGCCATAAAAAGTTCAAAGCGTTCCACAATGTCCGGATTGTCCTTTTTCGATTTCGTCAACGGACTGATGGCCCTGGGATAATCAATGACAAAAACCGGCCCGGTCAGGTTCGGCTCGACCAGTTTTTCGAAAATATCGTTCGCGATTGATTCATAAGCCTTATTTTTGGTCTCGATCTTCAGTTCTTCCGCCTTTTTGATCACCGCTTCCTGTTCCGACCAGTCCAGGCCGGAATACTTTTTGAATAATTCCATATATGATTTACGCGGCCAGGGTGAGTTCAGGTCAAGTTCCATCTCGCCATATTTTATTTTCAGGTCAGGCAGGAGTTCTTTGGCCAGACTGGTGATCAGTTCCTCGGTCAGGTCCATCATGGTGTGGTAATCAGCGTAGGCTTCGTAGAATTCTATCATAGTGAATTCCGGATTATGGTGGGTCGAGATGCCTTCGTTGCGGAAATTGCGGTTGATCTCAAAGACTTTTTCCATTCCGCCGACCAGCAATCGTTTCAGGTACAGTTCCGGCGCGATCCGCAGGTAAAGATCCATATCAAGAGTGTTATGATGGGTGATGAACGGCCGGGCGGTCGCTCCGCCGGGAATCGGTTGCATCATCGGCGTTTCCACTTCCACGTAACCTTTTTTATGGAAGAATTCCCGGGTGCGCTGAAGGATTTTCGTCCGGGTCAGGAAAGTTTTCATTGCTTCGTCGTTACTGATCAGGTCCAGATATCTTTTCCGGTAACGCATTTCCACGTCCTGCAGGCCATGCCATTTTTCCGGCAGGGGGGCCAGGGCCTTGGTCAGCAGAGTGAATTGTTTGGCGAAGATGGTTACTTCCCCGGTCCTGGTTTTGAAAAGTTCACCGGTCACACCGATAATATCGCCGATATCCAATAGTTCGTAAAGCTTAAAGAGCTCCTCGCCGACTTTATTTTTTTTGATATAGATCTGGATCTTGCCGGTCCAGTCTTTAATATCCAGAAAGGCTGTTTTGCCGTGTTTGCGGATGGTCATGATCCGGCCGGCGACCGTGGCGGGAACGCCTTCTTTATCCGGCGCAGACTCGTCTTTTGGCTGATAAGCGTCCAGGGCTTCCCGGATGGGTTGGCCCCCGTCAAACCGCTGGCCGAAAGGATCCAGCTTTAACTCTTCGATCTGTTTCAGGTTGTTTAACCGGTCGGATTTTTGTTTATTGAGCTCAGGTTGCTGCTTATCCATAAAGGCAAAATCCCCTCTAAAAATTTCATATTACCTTACCAAATTATATCCCGGTGAGCAAGAAAAATTAAAAAGGAGTCAGGTAAATGAATAACTAACTTGACCCTTTACCCCGTTAGAGATATAATGCGTTTCGAAATAAATTAATATTTCTGAAAGTGATTTCCCTCTCTTAATACTGTTTATATAGCACGAATGAATTCGTGCCTACAAACTAAAGACTTTGCACAAAGTTATAAATAATAAGATAGATCAATGGGTGTTGAACAAATATTAATTCTGATCATTTTCGGGCTGTTGGCCGGTACTATCGGTTCCATGGCCGGGATTGGCGGCGGTATTTTGATCGTTCCTTTCCTTTTGCTTCTTTATAATCTTGAACCTCAGGCGGCGGTCGCGACCAGCTTGACCATTATTTTCTTTCTGGCTCTTTCGGCTACTTTTTCCTACGCGGCGCAAAAACGGATCGATTATTCGCGCGGGCTGACTTTTGCCGTCATGGCCGTACCCGGGGCGATCATTGGAGTCGGCGTATCTGATCTCTGTCCCCTGAATATTTTCCAGATAATACTCGGGGTTTTGTTATTGTTGGTCGCCATTCGTTTATTGATTAAAAAATGGGGGCGTTTTGACCCGGCCGGTCAGGGGGGCCGGGATATTAATGATCCCGAAAAGAGTCAAAAGCCTCCGGCTCGCGGATTCATTTATATTTTAGGTTTTTTCGGCGGTTTCCTGGCCGGATTTTTGGGGATCGGCGGGGGTATCCTTTACGTACCGATCTTGATCTATCTGGTTGGATTACCGGTCCATCGGGCCACGGCCACTTCTGTTTTTATCATTGCGATTGCATCATTTTTCGGGTCGCTTTACCATTTTAAATTAGCCCACATTGAATTTTATTATCTATTATGGATCGGTGCGGGCGGGGTGATCGGGGCGAAGTTAGGCGCGGTCCTTTCGGAAAAGGTGGCCGGTACCCTGATCATGAGGGTCCTGGCGGCGATCCTGGTTTTGACCGGTTTAAGGCTTTTGTTTATAAATATAACATAAAGAGAAACCTGATAATTTCCGATAAAATAAAACAAGGCCTATTGCGCAATAAATCCGTATTTTTTCTGATTAAAGGAGTCTAGCGATGAAAAAATTTCTATTATTTCTTGTTTTAGTCGGCATCGCGGTATTGATCTATTTAACCGTTTGGAAAAAACCGGAGAAGGTTAATCCGTCTGGTCCGTTGCTTCAATCCGCTCCGGCGACGCAACCTCAGGCGCCGATCCAGAAGACTAACGGGACCGATCTTTTCGAGCAGGGCAAATATAAAGCGGCCGTTAAACAGCTTGAGTCGGAATTGGCGAATGGTCAGTCGGAAAACCCGGCGCGTCATTTGTCGTTGATCGCCACCTCTTATGATCAATTAAATGATCCCAGAAAAGCAGTTGCCATCTGGGGTCAGGTTATCAAAAGATATCCGAACGATTCTAATTGCGCTCAGGCCTGTTATGAAAGTGGCCGTTTATCAAAAGACAAGAATACGAAAATGAAGTTTTTTGAAAAATTAGCCGGTGAGTTTCCGGACAGTCACTGGGCTCAGGCCGTTGGTGCTCCGCTGGGCGATTATTATCTGGGATCCAGAGATTCCGATGGTTTATACAAGTCCCGGCATTTTTATTCGCTCGCCCTGCGGGGAAAATTATCTTCCCTTGAGAGAAATCAGATCAAGAAAGAAGTTACCAAGCTGAATCAAAAATTGATCTTTTCTTCTCTGCCTACCCCGGACAGCACTATTTATAAAGTTCAACCGTCAGATACTATCTGGAATATCTCCCGAAAATTTAAAGTCGAAGCCGGCGGCGACCAGGTCCTCGGCCACATTAAAAGAGTTAACCGGTTGCAAACGAGTAATATTTATCCCGATGATAAACTTAAGATCATTACCGGAAAATTTCATCTGGAACTATCAAAAAATAACTTTTCCATGGCTTTGTATCTGGACGGAGATTTTATCAAGGAGTATCCGGTTGCCATCGGTCATCTGGAGGATAGCCCGACCCCCTTGGGGACATATCATATTACGGGGAAAACACCGTTTCCGCCCTGGACCAAACGCGATGCCCGCGGAATGGAGGAGATTCCTTACGGCGATCCCCGGAATATTCTGGGGACCCGTTGGATGAGTTTTAAGGAAAGACCTCGACTTGGGATCCACGGGACAACTGTTCCCCAATCAATTGGCCAGGCCGTGACTAATGGTTGTCTCCGGATGTACAATAAGGACGTGGAAGAACTTTACGATCTGATCCCGAACGGGACCAAGGTAATTATTCACGATTAAATGGTTCGGCCGGGATTTTCGGGTCCCGGCCGGGATATAATTGTACCGCTTCTATTTTAAACAGACCATGTTTTCAATCAAAACC
>DAOWBV010000002.1 GCA_030633885.1 Planctomycetota bacterium | reverse complement strand
ATTGTACAATTAGACCCATGCGCAAGGTATATATCCACACCTTCGGCTGACCGATGGATACGGCTACTCGAGATGATTTTGAAAATAGTTTAACGCAGGATGTCAGGTGTAATAATATGAATAAACAAAATAAGGAAATTAAATTAGAAGATTTAGGTTATAGCGATTTCTTTAAAAATAACCAACTATCTGTAGAGGACGCCAGTCTTACCCCAGCTCGAATTATAGCGGAACACAGGGGATTATATGTTTTAAAAAATGAGACATCTGAACTCTCAGCAAAAATTACAGGGAAAATGATGTTTGCGGCTTCAGCCAGAGAAGATTATCCGGCAGTTGGTGATTGGGTTTTAGTACGAATCCTTGATGAAAAACAGGCTCTCATCTGCGAAATATTGCCCAGAAAGACAGTGTTGAAAAGAAAATCAGCCGGTAAATCAGAAGCTCAAATAATAGCTTCAAACATTGGCATGGCTTTTATCGTCCAGGCACCCGGTAGGGATTACAGTTTAAACAGATTTGAACGATATTTTGCATTGGCTGAGTCAAGTAATATAAAACCAACCATAGTTTTAAATAAAACAGATCTGATAAGTGAAGAAGATTTGGAATATAAAATATCCGAAATAAAAGATAGATTCAAAAATATTAACCTATATCTGACAAGCACCGTTTCCGGCAAAGGTATAGCTGAGTTAAAAAAAGATATTAAAAAAGGGCTTACTTATTGTTTCTTGGGTTCGTCCGGTGTGGGAAAATCTTCGATTATTAATGCGCTTGTAGGCGAAAATTTAATTAAAACCGAGGAAATAAGTTCCCATTCGAACAGGGGAAAGCATGTAACTACACACAGACAACTTTTCATTCTTGAGAACGGTGGGTTGTTAATAGACACTCCTGGAATGAGAGAGATTGGATTATTAGATTCGAATATAGGTATAAAAAGTGTGTTTTCTGAAATTCAAGATCTATCTAAAAAGTGCAAATATTCTGATTGTACGCACATGCATGAGCCCGGATGTGCGGTGCTGGGAGCAGTCAGCACAGGTGAATTGGAAAAAGAAAAATATGATAACTATATGAGACTCGTAAAGGAAAATGATTTTAATACTATGACTAAACTTGAAAAGAGAGAAAAAGACCGTAAATTTGGGAAATTTATTAAAACGACAAAAAAACAACTGAAAAAATACAAAAACTAGTTCTATGGTCCCTGTACCACTCTGGGTGCGCTGTCGTGGCTTCTTCGAGGTCGCTTCGCGGTCACTTCGCGGTCACTTCGTGGTCGCTTCGCGGTCAGGACGCAGCAGACCCCGAGCAAATCAGCCCGTTAAAAACAGCTCAGCTTCTTGCAAATCTGTCCGTAAAATTGTACAATTAGGCCCATGCGCAAGGTATATATCCACACTTTCGGTTGCCAAATGAATAAACTCGACTCGGAACTTATCCTGGGCGAACTGTTGGAAAACGGTTACGAGTTGGCCGACGAAGAGTCCACCGCGGATGTGATCCTGTTTAACACCTGCAGTGTCCGCGAGCACGCGGAAGAACGGGTCTATTCCCGATTAAGCTCGTTAAAAAAGCTGAAAGAGGAACGGCCGAACGTGATCATCGGCCTGCTGGGCTGTATGGCGCAAAAGGAGAAAAAAAACGCCCTGAACCGGATCGCTCATCTCGATCTGGTCTGCGGTCCCCATCGTTATAAGATCCTACCGGTTTTGATCCAGGCCGCCGCCGACCAGCGACAGAAAGTGATCGAGACTTCGCTCAAAGGATTAACTGATAATGGCAATTATACCCGGAACCCGCAGGCCCAAACAAATACTTTCCAGAATTACGTGCGCGTTATGCGCGGCTGTAATAACGGTTGCAGTTACTGCATTGTCCCGTCGGTCCGGGGTCCGGTCACCAGCCGGCCGGTCGCGGAGATCGTTGATGAAGTAAAATTACTGGCCGATAACGGTTGCCGGGAAATTACCCTGTTGGGACAAAACATTACAACATATAAATCAGGCAAAAACACACTAACCAATGTTCTGAAAAAAGTCAGCCGGGTCAGCGGTCTGGACCGGGTTCGGTTCATTACTTCACACCCGGCTTACGTGACGCAAGAATTACTTGAAACCATGGGTGGGCATGATAAAATTTGTTCTTATTTACATATGCCGGCCCAGTCCGGTTCAGATCGGATCCTGAAAGAAATGGGCCGGGGTTACACGGCGAAAAAGTATCTGGGATTGGTCAACCAGGCCAGAAAGATCGTACCGGAGATCGAGATCGCCAGCGATTTTATCGTCGGGTTCCCGGGTGAAACAGCCAAAGATTTTGAAGCAACGGCCGAGCTGATCAAAAAAGCCCGATTCCAGAACTGTTTTGTCTTTCAATATTCACCGCGGCCGGGCACAAAAGCAATGTCATTGGACGATAACGTCACAACCGAAAGCAAAAAAGAACGCAACAACCTGTTATTGAAGATCCAATCGGAGATCTCAGCGGCCCGGAAACAGGAACTGATCGGGCAAACACTGGAAGTCCTGGTTGAAGGACCAAGCAAAAAAAAACCGGAACGACAGACGGGCCGGACGAAAAATAATTTTATCGTCGTTTTTGAAAGCGACGAAGACCTGGCCGGACAGCTGGTTCAGGTCAAGATCGACGCGGCGACGGCGTTGACGTTACGGGGAAAAATCCAAAAATGAGCGGATCAATTCTAATAGCAATGAAACCCTTAAAAACCGGATATTTTTTATTAATGTTTCTGTTATTCGCTGCGACACCGGTTTTTGCCGGCGAAGGAACCGAGGGCGGACATAGCGTAATCTCTAACATTGCCGTGTGCATGGTCACCGCCGGCCTGCTGGGGCTGATAATGAAAACGCTTCGCCAGCCCTTGATTATGGGATACATCCTGGCCGGGGTGATCATTGGTCCGATCGGGTTTCGCTACATTACCGGCCCTTCAGAAATCATTACCATTGCCGAGATCGGATTAATCCTGTTGTTGTTTATGATCGGACTGGAAATCGATTTAAAGAAGATGTTTTCGGCCGGGAAGTTGGTCATTCTAACCGGGATACTTCAATTCCCTATTTGTCTTGGGCTGGGATTTCTGATTTTCTCGGGGTTGGGACAAATGGGTCTGGACCTGGGAGACGGATACAATCGTTTCTATCTGGCCATTGCCGTCAGTATCAGCAGCACCATGATTGTGGTCAAGCTTCTTTATGACAAAATGGAATTGGATACTCTCCCGGGCCGGATTACTATTGGCATTTTAATTTTTCAGGATATTTGGGCGATCATCATTCTGACCATTCAACCCAATCTTTCCAACCCCCAGGTCATGGGTATTTTAAAAACCTTTGGCATTGGCGGCCTCTTAGTGGCCGCGGCGTTGGTCATCAGCAAATACGTACTGCCGGTAATTTTTAAATCGGCGGCAAAACTTCCCGAATTGATGATGGTGCTGGCCCTGGCCTGGTGCTTTTTAATTTGCCTGGTAGCCGCGCATCCGAAGGTAGGCCTGTCCATGGAAATGGGCGCCTTGATCGCGGGTGTCGCTTTAGCTACTTTTCCCTATAACTTAGACGTCATTGCCAAGGTGACCAGCATCCGTGATTTTTTTATTACCTTGTTTTTCGTTGCCCTGGGTATGCAGATTCCGATACCCCATGTCGGGATTTTAGGACTGGCGTTATTAATTGCCGGGGTAGTCATTCTACTAAGAATTTTTGGCGTGTTTGCGGTGCTTTATACCTTAAGAGGCGGGCATCGAACCAGCCTGCTGGCCAGCTTCAATCTTTCTCAAATTAGCGAGTTCTCACTGGTGATCTTAACTCTGGGAATCGGGTTTGGGCACATTGGTCAGGCATCGCTCACCACCGTGATCTGGGTTTTTGTGATCCTGGCCGTGGGATCTACCTACCTGGTAAAATACAGTCACGGCATTCAAGGATTTCTCAGCCGGCGATTAAGCCGCCTGGGGATCAAAGATTTAAGCGCCCCGGAAAAAGAAAAAGAGGCGCAAAAACAAAGACCGATTATCATGTTAGGATTCTTCCGGATCGGCAGCGCCTTTCTGGACCACATTTCCCGTAAAAAACAAAATTTGCTCGACCAGATCATGGTGGTCGATTTTAACCCGGTCGTCAAGCAAGAGCTGAAAAAACAGGGTATCCCTTGTGTCTACGGGGATGTCTCACATCCGGACACGCTTCATCACGCGAAAATTTCCCATGCCCGGGTAGTCTTGTGTACCATCCCGGATGCTTTTTTAAAAGGGACCAGTAATCATAAATTTATTGGCGTGGTCCGCCGCCTTTGTCCTGAAGCCAAAATCATTGTCACCGGAGAAAACGATCTTCAATCCAGGGCCTTGTACGACGCCGGGGCGGATCTGGTCATTCAGACTTCGGCTCTGGCGGCAAATTTTCTTATTCCAGTGGTCGAACAGGCGCTGGCTGATAATCTGGACGCGATTCGAACCGAAGCTCTCCAGGAACTGGAAACACATAACGAGTTTTTAAAATAAATAGAGCCCGGGATCACGGCAAGGAAGATACAGAAAAATGGCACAAAGAAAACCGATATCCAGACAAGGCTACGAAAAACTAGAGGAAAAGCTTAAACATATGAAGACCGTGGCTATGCCCAGATTGGAACGTGCCCTGGGAGAAGCGAGAGATCATGGTGACATAAGCGACAGTGGCGAATTCAGCGCCGCAAAAGAGGAGATCTGGCTGTTGGAGAAGCAAATAGCCGACCTTGAGGGGAGGCTCGTATATGCAGAGGTGGTGGAATCTCACCAAGAAACCACTGACGAAGTTACCTTCGGGGCTAAAGTTACACTCGAGAACATCGATTCGAAAGAGGTCGGGGTGTTCCGGTTAGTGGGTGAAGGCGAAACCACTTTGCATAACGAGGCCGTTTCGGTCGCATCCCCTTTGGGACAGGCGCTCATAGGCCGAAAGATCGGTGATCAATTCGAAGTGAAGGTTCCCGCCGGATTGTTAAGGTATGAGGTGCGGGAAATTTCATATGAAGCTTGATCTTTCGAATGAAAAACATGAATGACAAGAAAGTTTCTGGTAACGAATAATGGTTCGGAAAAATCCAGAGTAACCTATTTTGAAGGAGATAAATGTATGGGTAAAGCGATAATAATCATGGGTTCGAAAGGTGATCTGGAGTGGTCGAAAAAAATCGCAAAGACTTTAGACGGATTTGGAATTAAAAGTGTATTAAGGATTGCTTCGGCACATAAAGTGCCTTTAAAATGTTATGAATTAATAAAAGAGTCCGAAAAGGAAAATGTGGTATTTATTACTGTGGCCGGGAGAAGCAATGCTTTAAGCGGATTTACCGACGCCCAGACCCACTGTCCGGTTATCGCGTGTCCTCCCTATAGTGATAAATTTGGTGGAGGCGATATTTATTCCAGTCTCAGGATGCCGTCTGCCGTAGCGCCCATGGTGATTTTAGAACCGGACAATGCCGCGTTAGCGACTGCCAAAATCTTGGGTTTGGGTGATAAACAAATCCAAGAAAAAGTTAAAAAATATCAAAACGCCGCGAAAGAAACATTAGAAAAAGATGATCAGAAGGCACAAAATGGGTAGGGTCAAAAATCTCAAAATTCCAAAAGGGAGATCAAATTGGATACCAGCCTGATCATCCTGAACATCGCCATCCTCCTGGCCGCGGCGCTGGCCATGGGCATGCTTTTTCAAAGGCTCAAACAATCGGTCATCACCGCTTATTTGCTTATCGGGGTGCTGGCCGGGCCTTTCGGGTTGGGCTTTATCACGGAAGCCAAGCAGATCAACATCCTTGCCGAAGTGGGTGTGATACTTTTGATGTTCACCCTGGGGCTGACTTTTTCCCCGAAAAAGATTATCCGGCTCGGGACCAAGGCCTTAGGCGGGGGAAGCTTGCAGATCATCCTGACCCTGGGCGCCACGCTGGCGGTGACCTCACTTCTGGATTGGGATACCTATAGCGGGATTTATTTGGGCTGCCTGATCGCCCTCAGCAGTACGGCCATCGTCATCAAGGTCCTGATGGACCACGCGATGCTTCACACTCTGCACGGCCGGATAATCGTCTCCATCCTCCTGATCCAGGATCTGAGTGTCATCCCGATGGTCACGATCCTGCCGGTCATCCAAGGGAACGCGGGTTCGGTCGTGGTTCCGTTACTGATCGCGCTCGGTAAGGCGGCGGTCTTCCTGACGGCGCTTGTCTTGTTCAGCTGGAAAATAGTACCTCGCATGCTCCATTGGATCGCCTCTAGCGGTAGCCGCGAGCTTTTTCTTTTAGCGGTCATCGCGCTCTGCCTGGGCACCGCCGCGCTCAGTGACCAGTTCGGACTTTCTTTTGCGCTCGGGGCATTTATCGCGGGAATAGTCATCGGCGGTTCGGAATACAGCCATCAGATCCTGGCCGACGTGATGCCGCTACGAAGCGGATTTCTATGTTTATTTTTCGTATCCATCGGGATGTTATTCGATCCTTTATTTATCGTCCGGCGCCCTCTGGATGTATTGTTCCTGGTGACGGCCATACTCGTCGGAAAGTTTATTATTGCCGCGGTGGCGTGTTTGATCGTGAAATATCCGTTGAGAACGGCGTTATTGATAGGTATCGGCCTGGCCCAAATCGGTGAGTTCTCTTTTATCCTGGTCAAGCTCGGTCTGGACCAAGGCCTGATCTCCGAATACCTTTATACGCTGACCATCTCAGCGGCCATTATCACGATGCTGGTCGCCCCGCTGCTCATCAAGATATCGCCGGTTATCGTGGACCGGTTGGGCCGGTGCAAGATATTAAAAAAAATATTGTCCGCGCAGATAGATCCGGATCTGGAAGACCGGGCTCGCACGAAGAAAGATCATGTGATCATCTGCGGGTATGGGCCGATCGGCATGACGTTAGGACAAGTGCTCAATGAACTGAAATTCCCATTCCTTGCCCTGGAACTTAACGCGAAGACCGTGGAAGCGATGAGGGGAATAGACATCCCGTGTTTCTATGGTGACGCGACCTCGTATGAGGTGCTGAAAAAAGCAAATGCCGAACACGCCCGGACCGTGGTGGTCACCCTATTGGATGACCCGGCCACGCAGGCGATAATCAGGAACGCCCGTATGCTCAACCCGAAAGTCTTCATCGTGGTCCTGACCAGGTTCAGCCAGGAAGTGGAAGAACTTTTTGAGGTCGGGGCTGATGAGGTTATCCAGGAAGAATTCGAATCCAGCCTTGAGGTCCTGGTCCGAACGCTGAAAAATCTCGGCATCGAGGAGACAAGAATAAAACAGGAGGTGAACACGATCAGGGTAGAAAGGCACGACGTGCTGAAATCGCGTTACTTCGGGCCACCTTCTCTTTCGCAAACGCTTTCACCGAGAGTCATCACGACAAAACTAACTTCCGCGACAAAAGAAGAAGCGATCAAGGAGCTGATCGAACTGGCCGCGCGGATGGGCAAGGTGACCGATAAACATGAACTGCTCAACCGGGTCGTGGAAAGGGAAAAGATTGACACCACGGGCATAGGCAAAGGGATCGCGATCCCGCATGCCCGGAGTTTCGCGGTGAATGGCGTGGTGGTTTGCCTGGGCTTGTCTCATCAAGGGATAGATTTTGAGGCGGCGGATGAACGACCAGCGCATCTGATATTCCTGATCGCAGCGGAAGAAAAGCGGAACACGGATTATCTGAACATACTGAGCAGCATCGCGTGCACTTTTGATAATAACCAATTCCGCAAAAAAGTCCTGGCGAGCCGATCGCCCGAACAAATAATATCGCTGATCGCGTCCCGGGAAGAAGAATTATTCAAGGAAAAAAAATCGTAACTTTTTAAAGACGGAGACTTTATCAACTTTAATCCGCCAGAGGACGCCCGCCTGAATGACGCAGTCGGGCAGGGGTCAGTCCTTCGGCTAAAGAGTTGAGTTACAAAGTGAACAATATGACAACTAAAGAAACGCAAAAGTATCACGAAAAGCACATGCGCCGCGCTTTAGAGTTAGCGCTCAAAGGCGAAGGCCGGGTTGAGCCGAACCCGGTAGTCGGCGCGGTTCTGGTCCGGGACGACCGGGTGATCGGCGAAGGTTATCATGAATATTTCGGCGGCCCGCACGCCGAGGTCAATGCTCTGAGTACCTGTAAGGAATCGATCGAAGGATCAACATTATACATCAGCCTGGAACCCTGCGCCCATCAGGGCAAAACACCGCCCTGCGTGGACATGATCATCCAGGCCGGAATAAAAAAAGTCGTCATCGCCACGCGCGACCCGAATCCGATCACGAACAGCCGGGGCGTGACCCGATTAAAAAAAACCGGGATCGAGGTAATCGAAGGCGTCCTTCAACCCAAAGCCCGACAGGCCAACGCGGCTTTTTTCAAATTACACCGGGAAGGACTACCCTACGTAATCGCCAAATGGGCAATGAGCGCGGACGGTAAGATCGCCACCAGTACGGGCGAATCGAAATGGATCTCCTCCGAAGCTTCCCGCAACTGGCTGGGCCGCCTACGGGAAAAAGTCGGTGCGGTCATGGTCGGCATCGAAACCGCCCTCAAGGATAACCCCCAACTACTGGTCAAAAATATTCCCGGCGCCAAGAACCCACGCCGGATCATTCTCGATACTTACGCCCGCCTGCCACTCGATTCTCAAATCATTAAAACCGTTGATCAGGCGGAGACTTTTATCGCCGTCGGCCCGGCGGCACCGCAGGAAAAAGTCAAACGGCTCTGGGAAAGCAAATGCAAGATCCTGGAGATCGAAGAAGTCGGCGGTCGTTTGAATTTCATCAAATTGGCCCGCAAGATCGCCGAAAGCGGGATCAATAAAGTCATGTTAGAAGGCGGTGGTGAAGTGATGGCCAGTGCTTTTGAGACCGGGTTGGTGGACGAAGTGATCATCTTCCTGGCCCCGAAGATCATCGGCGGTCGCGACGCCAAGACGCCGGTTGAAGGAGTCGGAATCGAAAAGATCAAAGACGCTATCCGGCTTGAAGAGATTACTTCTGAACAGATCAACGACGATATTGTCATCCGGGGACGATTAACCAAGAAACACTGAGGAACAACTTTATGAAAGTCCACCATTGCCATGAAATCATAAACTCCGTCCTGGATTGTATCGGGAACACACCGATGATCCCGATCAATCTCTGCTGGGAAAACTCTGGCAAGAAATCCTGCCGGCGGCAATGCCGGATGGGCCGATCGGCGCCGAACCGGCCCATGGCCCGGATCATGGCCAAACTGGAATTCGTTAACCCCAGCGGAAGCGTCAAGGATCGGATTGCCAAATATATTATTGAACGGGCCGAACAACGAGGCGAATTAAAAAAAGATTCGATCATCGTGGAAGCAACCAGCGGCAATACCGGGATCGGGTTATCGATGGTCGCCGCGGCCAAAGGATATAAAACGGTCATCATCATGCCGGAGCATATGAGTGAAGAACGGATCAAAATCATGCGGGCTCTGGGCTCGAAAGTGATCCTGACTCCCAAGTCCGGCGGGTTTACGGAACCGGTCAAACGGGCCGAAGCGATGGCCGTCCGGAACCGGAAAGTATTTTTACCTCGCCAATTTTCCAATCCGGATAACACCGAGGTACACCGCCTGACCACCGGCCAGGAGATCATCCGGCAATGTCGAGGTAAAATCGACGCTTTTGTCGCCGGGATCGGTACGGGCGGAACACTCATGGGCGTGGCCGAAGCGTTCCGAAAAAAAAAGATCAAGGCCAAGATCGTAGCGGTGGAACCGAGCGAAGCAGCCATACTTTCCGGTGAAGTGGAAATGCGTAGTCACCATATCGCCGGGATCGGCGACGGCTTTGTCCCGGAAATAGTCGATGAAAACACGATTGATGCAGTAGTTAAAGTCAACAGCTCAGACGCGGTCAAGATGGCCAAACGAATGATCACTCACTTAGGATTAATGGTCGGTGTTTCTTCCGGAGCGAATTATCTGGCTGCCTGTCAGGTAGCCCGTCAATTAGGACGGAACAAAACGGTGGTAACCGTGTTACCGGACCGGATGGAACGTTACTTCAGCACAAAACTGTTTAAATAAGCAGAATTTTCTTGACCCCGTTAGAGATTATGATATAAAACTACTTATAGCGTAATTGCGCTAACAGGAAACCAGTTAAGCTGTTAGGGAAAAATAATTTTATTGCCGGTCGCCAATATTAACGAGTGGAACGAGTCAACAGGCGACCTATCTCTAACGGGGTTGACCACGTTAATTATTAATAATATAGTGTATGTTTAATACATAATGGAGGCCAAAAATGCCGAAAGGTGCCTGGGGATTAGACGTCAGTAAATCATCGCTCAAGGCGGTCCGGCTCCAATTTATCAAAGGTAAAGTCGAGTTAACCGACATTGATGTGATCGAGTATTCGATCGCACCGGGCCGGGACGAACACAGCCTGGAACAGGAAATCCGGGGAGTCCTGAGCACTTTCACCAGCCGCCACAAATTGCGGGGCGACCAGATCGTCGCCTCCCTGCCGGCCCATTCAGCGATTGCCCGTTTCATCAAACTACCGCCGGTTTCACCGGGCCGGTTAAAAGAGATCATTCAGTTTGAAGCCCAACAACATATCCCTTTCCCGTTGAATGAAGTGGTCTGGCGTTACCAGGCGACGAAAGAAAAACCGAGCCAACCGGACGAAGAACTGGACGTCGGCTTATTCGTCATCAAGAAGGAACTGGTCGATCAGTTCCTTTCCCTGCTGACCCTGGCCAAGATCAATATCGACATCCTCCAGCTGAACCCGATCGCGCTGTATAATTTTATCATGTACGATTACGATCTGGGCCAGAGTTTTATCATCCTGGATATCGGGGCCAACAACACGGACCTGATCGTGGTAGACGAAGACACATTCTGGATCCGGAACATTCCGATCGTCGGAAATGATATCACCAAAGCCCTTCAGCAAAAATTCGATCTGGCGTTTCCGGAAGCAGAACAAAAAAAAGTCAATGTCGGTCAAGGCGCGGAAGCAGGCAAAATCTTTAACGCCATTCAACCGGTCCTCAAAGACCTGGTCAGCGAAATTCACCGTTCAATCGGTTATTATAAAAGTCTTTCCACTTTAGGCAAAGCAATTAATTTTGATAAGATCGTCCTGGCCGGCAATGCCTCGCAGACAGTCTTTTTTGAAGAATTCCTGGCCCAGCGGTTACAGTTACAACCGATACGGGTTACGCGCTTGAACAAGATCGAGCCGACCGCCCGGGCGATCCAGGCCCGGTCACCGAATGGCCAGCAATTATTACACACGAATATGCCCTCCCTGGGCGTAGCTCTGGGCCTGGCCACCCAGGGATTAGAATTAACCAATAACCGTATCAACCTGCTATCACAGGAAGCCATCAAAGAAAAAGCCATTTCGAAAAAGAAACCGGTGATCGCAGCCATCGCGGTAGTAATCGCGCTGATCCTGATGATCTTGCATTCGGCCAGCAAAAAAACCTATGAAAATTTGCAGGCGCTCGACCAGAAAGCTGAAGAAACCATCGAAAAAGCACAAAAGATCAACAGGGAAGTCAATCAGGCCATCCAAAAAATTTCGCCGATCCAACAACAGCTGGCCGCTATATCGTATATTGAACCGGATCTTAATATTTGGGTAAAACTGTTAAACGCTCTTAATAAAATACCAGTCATGCTGGAAAACGCGCCGAATTTCGACAAGGGGTTCATGGAAAGCGACGTGCCCAAAGACGACGAAATACTGCAACATTTCGAACAAAATAAAATCTGGTTATTAAGTCTAAACGCGGAGAAGAAATTTGTCAAAGGAGCCAACCGTCAAACTAATCCAGTCGTTGTTTTAAAAATAATCTGCGGCATGATCTATCACGAAAAAGACGGGCGACCGGATCCGGTCGGATCACAAATGTTTATTAAGAATAAGCTGGTTAAACCGCTGGCCGAAGAATTCAAATGCGAAGAGCGGGCCCCGAAATTGATCGGCACTAACCGCATTGTCCGGGAATTGGTCACCCCGAATGAAGAGAAAAAAATCAATATTGTCGATTCGATTAACGATCCAAAGTATTACCGATTTGAAGTTAACATGGAAATACCATTAATTAATAAATAATGTAATAATATTTTACACAATGTTAAATATGATTACATTACTCAATGAAAAAACATAGGAAATCGCTTTATTTTAGATATAATTCGATATATTAGACTTCTACCCTCTGTTGTGGTACAAAATTTGCTACAATTATAAACGGGGCAAAAACTGTCCCCGTAGGAGACATTGAATGAAACTAAGCACGTTAAGAAGTCCTTTTTGGATTACCATGCTTGTGTCAGGCGTGATTTTTGTGGCATTTTTTGTGCTTGATATTAATAACCGCTGGAACGAAATCGCCACACTGGAAGACCAATTAATGGGTTCAGCGGAACTGCCCGGAAGGAAAGAGGCCCTGGAAAAATATGTCAATAAAGGACCCGATCTACCGAGCCGGGCTTGGGCCAAAGAATATAATGATTGGGTCCAACTAACCGAAGAAGAAAACCGAAAATGCGTGGATTATTATCGGCAAGCAGACGCGAAGTTAGAGGAATGGTTTCCCGGCCTCCCGCTCAAAAACGGCCTACCGGATGAAGGTGATTTTGACACCCGTTACGGCTCTCAAACATCAAGTTTTATCAACCTATTGAAAGAAAAAGAAATAACGATCGGTGATGTTCCGTTGCGGGAAACAAGTGAAATGAATTATACGCAGGAAAGCCACACGCTGGGGTTCGAACCTAACCTGAATAATTTCAAGATCCTCCAGAAACGTTTCTGGATCCAGAACAAACTTAAACAGGCCATGGTGGATTCAGAAGTAAAACAGTGTGTTTACATAAAATTCAAAAAATCCAAACACGGCGGTATTGAGAAGTTGCCGAATAATCTGGGTGCTTACATTTATTTTAAAGCCCATGTCTACCTGTCTTATGATGTCCTGCCGAAATTTGTCGAACATGTCTTGAACCCAGGCCCGGACAATATCTTCGTGACCTTGAAAGGTATTGATATCACTCGAATCCCGGAAGAGATCAGCCGGAACCCGGAAAAAGAAAGCAAAACTCTTTACGAGAACGAAAAAGGCAAGTGGTCGCCACCCCCGCTGGAAAAACCACTGGTCCAATTAGTTTTGACCGGCAATGTCATGGACTTTGAAATTAAAGAAACTCCACTGCCTGCTCCTAAAAAAACCGGCTCGAAAAAAGGCTGAAATTATGTTCAACAAAATAAAAAATATGACGAGTAATTATCCGGAACGAATCATCCTGGGCGCCGCGGTCCTGACGTTGATCTATTTCTTCCTGGCTTCTTCCCCGAATCAAGCAAACAACCCGGAGTTAAATCAACTGGCCGCGGATATCGATACCGTCAAAGAAAAAATAATAACTAACAAACTACCGCCGGCCAGGAAACCGGTTCCGCCAACCACTTACGAAAAAATCAAAAAGATCTGGGACGGTGAGTCACGGGAAAAACCGACCCCAGCCAACGCCTGGATGATGTACCGCCAGCCGTTTTTTGAAGTCAATTATATCAGGCCGCCTCCACCCCAAGTAACAACCCTGATCGCGCCAACGATCAGCGATATTCTGATCGATCCAAAAATGCCTGATCGGGTAACCATCGTTTGGAATAAAAACGAAGAGCCCTCAAAAACCATTGCCAAAACGACTGGTTACAAAATCTACCGGAGCACGGTTGAAGCCAAAGATTTCAAGTTGATCGTAGCGATGAAAACTGATACCATCACCACCACGGCTAAAGGCAATTATAAATATATCGATGACACGGTCGCCGGCCGGACCACTTATACTTATTACGTGGCGGCCCTAACCGACGGAAAAAACGTGACCACGCAAGAAACTACTTTCAAAAAGAGCCGGTCCAAGTCAGTTACGACACTTAATAATGTAAAAATTAAACCTCTTGATGTATTATCAAGCATGAAGATATATATTCAAATAGAAAAATTCAAAAATGGGGAATGGAAAAACGCTTATCGCAGTTACAAAAAAGGTGAACTTATTGGCGCCGGTACTTCTTTTGAAACTCCATACAAAATAACCGATATCGCTAAAGATACCGAGAAAGTAAAAGTCGGGAACAGTGATACATTCATCACGAAATTAATATATATTATCAGTTACGCGGATAAAAAAGGGAACATTTATAAAGCGACTGTCCCCAGAACAAAAGAAAAGTAAACCAGGGAGACTAATGATGAAAAACTTGAAAATTTTAATGGTTAGCCAGTTCGGACTGATCTTTTTATTATTACTGGGCGGGTGCGGCAGTACCCCGGAAGCAGTCGCCCCGGCCCCGCTGAAAAAAAACGCCTTACCGGAAGCCAACGGCAGCGCTCTGCCGGAATTTGGACTGGGGCAACCGGTCGCCGATCCTTATTCAGATATCATAAGGCAACTGGAAGATGATCGGAAGATCGGTAATGAACAAAAAACAGTTCTGGCCGAACGTTATTATAGAATCGGCGTGAAATTTTACCTGGAAGGCGACTACGAAAAGGCGAAAAAACATTTTGAACGCGCCAGTCAACTGGGTCATCCCAAGGCCGAAGACAAGCTGAATGATGTCCGCAGTGCCCAGGGCGAAAGCGTGGACGGTAATATTGGCCGACTTTCCCGTAACTTGATCAATGCGATCAAAGTCAAAATTCAACAAGCTCGGCTTGAAGTGGAAAACCATTTATACAAAGGTATTCGGGCCTACGAAGATCAGAAATACGATGAAGCGGAAGAAGAATTCAAATGGGTGATCGAATCGGTAGAATGGTTTCCTTATCACGCGGACCTCTCGGTTTACCAGAAGCAAGCCAAGGATTATTTAAAAAAGAACCAGGGGAAAAAAGAGTCCCAGGCGATCGCCCTGCGTCGGAAACACGAAGCGGAAGCCCGCCGCCGGACCAAGGAAGAAGAAATCAAACGCCGGGAAGATTTTGTCCACAAGATTGAAATGCTTTTCCGGCAATCTCAGGAACAGTTTGAAAAAGAAAATTATGACAAATCGGTCCGGTTGTGCAACAAAATCCTGAGTATAGATCCGTCGAATAGAGTGGCGAAAAAGTTAAAGGATATCGCTTTGGCTACTAAGCAAGCCGAGTTCCGGAAATTAAATACCAAGACCCTGTCCGAAGAATGGAAAAAAACATTTGAATTTTGGTACCAGAAAACCATTCCTCAGGTGGAGGTCGTTAAGTTCCCGGACAAAAAAAAATGGAAAAAAACTCTTCGGCGCGGACCCCGGAAAATGAAAGAAGAAAAACCGCCTTCTCCGCTTAACCAGGAGGCCGAACTGTTACTTGACCGGCGATTAAACTTTCCCTTCGGTGAAGGGGCTTCTCTGGCCGAGATCATCCAGTTCGTCCGCGATTATGTCCCGGGTATCAATATCATTATCAGCTCCGAGGTCAGCGCGGAAGAACAGGTTACTTATAATGTCGTTGACATCCCGTTACGGGTCGCCCTGAGTGAAATGCTAAAATCTCAGGACTGGGGCTACATAGTTCAGGACGGAGTAATCATTATTACCAGCAACGAAAAAATCAAAGCATCAAAGGTAGTCACCAGCTGGTATGATATTCTGGATCTGACCATCCCGATCGTCGACTTCCCTGGTCCCCAAATCGGGTTGGAAGAAGAAGAAGAAATGATGGAAGAAGAAAGTGAAATCCCGCGGATTTCCGGTGATGAACTAAAGAAACTAATCGAAGATAATATCGCCAAAAGTGAAACCGAAGGTTGGGAAGACCCGTTCAGTATCGAGTTCCAGGAAAGCAGTGGCGTCCTGGTGGTTAAACACTTACCGCGGATCCAGTCGCAGATCGAAACTTTGCTGACAGAAATCAGGACCGCCATGGACATGGTAGTCACTATCGAAGCCCGGTTCATTGAAGTAGTCGACTCTTTTCTGGAAGACATTGGAGTAAGCATGCGAGGACTTCAGTCGCCTGCTCCCGTGTTACCGGCTTATTTCGGAACGAACGCTCCGGACGGACCGGCTTTTGCCAATGATCCCGGCGAGGACGGCGGGCTATCCTCAGGTATTTACGGTCTTTATAGCGGAGGAAACCGCGAGTTGTCAGGCCGGATCGAAACCAGCTTGGGCGGAGACCTGTTAGCCAACCGATTTTTCACCAGCGTTCTTGGTAATACCGGCGGCAGTACCTTGAGTTACACGATCCTGGATAATACAGACGTTTCCATGATATTGCAAGCAGTCAAAAAAGACGTACGGTCTAAAACGTTACGCGCCCCGAGAATAACGATTTTTAACGGTCAGCGAGCCCATATTTATATTGCTCAACAGTTTACTTATATCCGGGATTACGACACTATCCTGGCCTTACCGGGCCGGGTGCTGGTTGACCCGATCCCGGACGTGATTGCTCAAGGCGTGGTGCTGGATGTCCGGCCGAGTATCAGCGCGGACTTGAAATACATAACGCTGGAATTACGGCCATCGATCTCCAGCTTGGTACCACCGCCGCCGAATCTGAGAACACTTAACCCCAACCTAGTCGGCGGCGGCACCCCGAGCATCGAAATACCGGACATGGAATACCAGCGTCTGAGAACCAACGTGATCGTCCCGGACGGTGGAACCATCATGATCAGTTGTTACGCGCACGGATCTGAGATCTACTCACAATCAGCCGTCCCGCTCCTCTCCAAGATCCCAATCCTGGGCATGCTGTTCCGGCGAAGAGCGACCGGTAAAGGAAAAAACGTTCTGATGATCATTATTAAATCAAAAATCACTATTATGACCGAAGAAGAAAGAAAACAATTTTAGTTATGAAAAAAACGATCATTATTTTATTCATCACAGTCGGCCTGATAACACTGGCCACCTCCATCAGCCGGGCTGATGTCCAGGCCGATCTGAAGTTTGTCGAAAAACTAGCCGAAAACGGTTATATTCTGATGGCCGATGATTTCTACGCCACCATCACTGGCGTACCGGACAATCTTAAAACCCAGGCCCGGTTAACCAGGATCCGGATAAAAAAATACGGCATCAATTTTTCCCGGACGCCGAAAGAACGCAAAGAGCGCCTAGATACAACCATTAAATTAATCGAAACTTTTATTAAAAACAGCCCGAACCAGGATGATGACGCGGTGACAGACGCCAAATTCGAAATCGGCGAACTGTTGCAAGATAAAGGCCGTTTCCTGGTCGCCTGGATGAAGAACGAAACTGACGCCGAAGTTAAGGAAAAGCTGAAGAAAGAAACTCAGGCAGTCTACAGCCAAGCGGCCGATTATTTTAAGGTCATGATCAAGGTTTATAAAAAACGAATCAACAAAATCCCGTGGGGTACGAAAGATAAAAAACTTGCGGCGGAACGTAAACGGTTGGAAAACAATCTGGTAGGCGCATCCCGTTCACATCCGGTCACTTTATATTTCAACGCTCTGCTCTATGATAAAAATAACAAGGAACGAGAAGTTCTTTTAAAAGAAGGAATCAAATTGTTCCGGAGCTTCCTGTTAAAATACGGACAAATGATTATCTCTTTTGACGTGGCTGATTTCTGCGGTCTCTGTTATTATGAATTGGGTGATTATAAAAAAGCGCAGATCTATTTTAAGATCGCCTCCCATAAATTGATCGAAAAGATCAAAAAAGAAAGTCGTACCACCCAGGAACGTCAGGGTTGGTTAATGGATTATCAAAGCACTATTCAAAAAGGTTTTTATCACCTGGCCATGACCGCCAACGCCAACCAGGAGTTCAATCAGGCCATCCAGAGCGCGGAAGAAACATTAAAATGGTATCCCGATTCTAAAAATGAATCTCTGACTCAACTGGCCCTTATGGAAAAGGCGACGGCTTACGCCAATCTTGGCCGGGGCTCCGAAGCGATTGCCCTAGTCCAGGAAATCATCAAATCCAACGGACCGGCCAAACGAAAGGCCAAAGACAAACAGGATGAATTCAGCCGGATGGGCATCGCCATCCCACCGGATATCCGTTTAAACACGATCCGGGACGCTTTTGACCGGGGCAATTATGATGAAGTGGTCCGACACGGCCAGCGATTAATGGCCGCCCTGGAAAAAGCCCCGCGCAAAATCAAAGAAACCTATCTACCGGAAGCACTCTGGTTAATGGGTAACGCCTGCCGCTGGCGAAATTATGGCACGTTAGACGGCGAACCGCTCTATCGTCTTTATGAAGCAGCCATGTTCTACGAAACACTGGAACAGAAGTTTCGCGAGGTCAAAGACCAGAACGATAAATTATGGGCCCCGCGGGCGGTCAAGATGGCCGCGGAAACATATTTAATCATGGGGCACCAGTTAAAAGGTAAAAACAAAGAGGAAAATGCTGACACCGAAAAATACCGTTACTTGATCAAGTATTTGAACAAAAATTGGCCGGAAAGTGAGGCAACCCGGGAGATCAAGTATCCCATCGCGACCGAACACAAAATCAAAAAGGAATACCTGCTGGCGGCCAAGCTATTCGGCGAAGTACCGGAGTCTTCCCCGAAATACCTCAACTCCCGATTTCACGTGGGTTATATGTATTTTCAGGCCGCTAAAAAACAATGGAATAATTATTTGACCGCCAAGAATAAAACCAAAAAAAACCAGTTAAAAAAAGAAGCAAAAAAAGCTTATCATCAGGCCGATATAAATATCAATAATTTTGTCAAGAAATTCGAAAGTGATCCGAAAGCGACTGATTTTATCATGTATTCAAAAACTTACCTGGCCCGGATCTATCTGCATGAAGAAATAAAAAAATACCGTCGGGTTTTCACTGTACTGAAAGGGATGGAAACCAAATATGACGGCCGGCATCAGATCATTACTCAGGTCTTTCGGTCAAAAATAAAAGCGGCCGTTTGGATGAACGATCTGGACAAAGCGGAAGTTTACCTTAAATCACTACTGGATTACAGCGAGAAAAATACTTTGGATCCACCGACCTCATCGATCCAGCTGATCGTGCTGGGCTACGAAGCGATCACGAACAAGATCATCCCGCCGGATGTGCCTTCCGAGGATCGCCCGGCAAAAATAGCGGAACTTAAAGTCAAAAACCCGAAAAAACACGAAAAATTCACTCAAGCCCAGGAAAAACTGGCTAATTTCCTGCTGACCTGGATCGAACAGGGAGCATTCCTTAATGAATCGACCGCCCTGTCCATCGGCGACACGATTTATATGGCCGCTTCAGAACTGAACCGGGAAAAGTTTTTCCGGGAAGCAGTGTCTATTTATAAGGGTCTCCTGACCAATAAGTTTAAAAAAGACAACGTTCCGTTGAGCCAACCGGCCTGGAAGATATCCTATAAATTAGTCAAGTGTTACGTGAAACTTAATGATTGGGATTCGGCCCTGAACCATATCTTGAGGTTAAAAGAGGAACGACCGAATGACGGCTTGATCAAGACCTTGGCAGCGACCGCTTACGAAAAGATCGCGGAAAAGCCCGGGCAAGAAGGTTACTTGACCAGCGCCCTGCGGGAATGGAGCGAGCTGGTCATTTCTCTACCCAAAAATGAACAAGGTGAATACCTCGAAGAATGGTGGAACGCCCGTTACCATATTATTGAGATTTATTATAAACAAGGGGAATATGCTAAGGCATTAAAAAAAATTGAAGACATGAGGATGACTATTTCCCCGGAACTTGATAAAGACAAATACGGTTTTAAGACCAAATTTAAGAAGCTGGAAAAACAAATCAAAGAAATTTTGCCTCGGTAGTAATAATTTGCTATAATGAGCGCTTGCTAATTTAGAGGGGGAAGTTTAGTATGATGAGATCAACAAAAATCGCCGCCATATTCATCCTGCTCAGCCTGGGGCTATTAGGCCAGATGCTTAGTCCGCCAGACGGACTGGCCCAGGGCCAACAGGAAGATACGATCGTTTATTCCACAGACGGCACCACGATCATGGAAGCCAAAGGAACTATCATCAAGGAAAGTTTTAAAGGCGTGGAGTTAAAAACCAGAAAATTCAAACTGAATGAAATCAAAAATATTAAATACGCCAACCAGCCGTACAAATATTTCAATGCTCAGAACAGCCAGAGCCAAAGAGAGTACGACAAGGCAATCAAGGTTTACCAGGAAATACTGGAAGACATCAAAAGCAGCAAAACGCGGGCTCTTTTCAAACAGCATATGTTGTTTAATATCGCCCGGTGTTATCAATCAGATCGAAAATTCGGTCAGGCCGTTAAAGCGTATGAACACCTGTTGAAAGAAATCCCGGATACCCGTTATTTCCGGGAAGCCTACGAGAATATCGCCCAATGTTATCTGGCCCAAAAGGATATCGCCAAAGCAGTGGCCGCGATGGTCGAGGCTCGAAAGCAAGGAAGCGCGGCTGGCTTGGATCAAGAATCACTGCTGAAATTCGATCTCTTGAAAGCCAATATTCTCGAAAACAACGGTCAGCCGGACCAGGCTCAACCGCTTTATGCCAACATCAGCCAGCAGGCAACAAATCTTCCAGACATAGCAGCTATTGCAATGGTCGGGCGAGGTCGTTGTTATATTACCGCTCACAAGGATTATGGCAAAGCAAAAAAAATATTTGAATCGGTGATCTCACAATATAAAAGTTTTGAAGCGCGGGCCGGGGCTTATAACGGACTGGGTGATTGTAATTTTCAGGAAGCCAACAACGGTCAGGACCCGACTATGTACAAGAAACCCCTGTTTAATTATCTCCGGTCTTATTTAATGTATCCCCCGCCAGATAACGGGTCAACATTTGAGGCGGAAAAAGCAATGTTCCAGGCGGGCCAGTGCTTTAAAAAGTTAAGTAAATCTTTACCCAAAGAAAAAAGAAAGATTTACAAAAACTATGCTCACGGCCTTTACGATGACCTGAAAAACAGATATCCGAATTCACCTTGGATAAAAAAAATTAAATAATGAGATTTAGATAGGAGGAAAGGGCGTTATGGGAAGTAAAAAAGTGATCTGGTTGATGTTAATTGTTTTTGTTGGCCTGATGGCCATCTGCCCAATGCTGATGGCCCAAGATGATGATGATGATCAAGATATTCCCAAGGAAAGTTTATTTACTCGCTACGTTGTGGCCGGCGGGCCAATCGGCGCTTTCATTATCGTGTTAATGGTCGCCGCCCTGGCGCTGGTCATCGAACACTTTGTGAACATCAACCGAAACAAACTCTGCCCACCGGAGGTCATCGCCGAATTGGAAGCGCTGGTCGATGAAGGCCAATATGAAGAAGCGATCACGCTCTGCAGCGCGAACCAGAATTTTTTCTGTAACATTATCGGCGCGGCCCTGTCCAAAATGAATGACGGCTACGAAGCGATGATCCAAGCCATGGAAGAAACCGGCCTGGAAGAGGCCAACAAACTGCACCAGAAGATCAGTTACCTTTCCCTGATCGGTAACACGGCTCCGATGATCGGATTGCTCGGGACCGTCGTCGGGATGATCAACTCCTTTATGGTCATTAAAAGCGTCGCCGCCCCGAGCCCGAAACTGCTGGCCGGCGGTATTACCACCGCGCTGGCCACGACCGTCTTGGGTCTGGTCGCCGCCATTCCGGCGTTATCTTTCAATTTCTTTTTCAAGAATAAGGTCAACCGGTATATTCTGGAAATCGGAATGATCTGCGGTGAATTTATCGATAAATTCAAACAGCTGCCCGTGGAAAACGCCCCGGCGGAACAATAAATCAAAAGGACTGGACCATGAAAATAAAAAAAGCGAAGATGGCCGAAGACCCGGGGTTTAACATGACCCCGATGATCGACGTGGTCTTTCAGCTGTTGATCTTCTTTATGCTGGTCACCGAAGTCGCCGCGATGGAAATCGAACGGGTCTACCTGCCCATCGCCACCGAAGCCGTGGAAGATGATCAACCGGATAAAGACCGTTTGATAATTAATGTCGTTCATGATGAGGATGAAGAATGCAACCAACTGAAAACAAACGACCGGGGCCGAATAGAGTTAACCAACCCCTGTTATATCGAAAAACACTGGATGGTCAGGATCAAAAGAGAAACAGTGAATATGGAAAAATTGATCCAGAAATTGAAGATCGAAGGTGATACTGATCGGGACCCACCACCCTCATCGGGCGGCTGGGGAATTTCCAACCGGCCGGTAATGATCCGGGGAGACGCCGGCGCCCCCTATAAGTTCATAGAAAAAGTCTTTAGCGCTTGCGGCCGCGCCAAGATCTGGAAAATCGAAATCGGCGCCACTAAACCCGCTGGTTAAAACTTTATTGCGAGGTGACCACATTATGGCCCGAAAAGAAAAACGTACTTTACCGGAAGAAAAAAAAGACGAGCTGAATATGATCCCGATGATCGACGTGATTTTTCAGTTGCTCATCTTCTTTATGCTTTCGCCTTTTAAATCACTGGAAGGAAAGCTTTTTTCCCATTTACCTAAAGATAAAGGACTGGAAAGTACCGTGGTGGTTGATCCAATAATCGATGAAGTCCGGATCCAGTTGATCTTCGACAAATCGATTAAAAGCACCTTGTTTACGCGGATCAAGATCGGGACCCGTGAATTCGCTTCCTGGCCAGCATTAGCCGGTGAATTGGCGTCCATCCACGCTTCGCAAGCAGATGCGCCACGGCCGATCCCATTCAAAATCGACCCCCACCCCAAAGTACCCTTCCAGAGCGTGGTTCACGTCCTGAATATCTGTCAGAGCTTGGGAATCGATAATGTGGAATTTGCGGCTAAATCTCCGGTAACGGAAAACCTGCAAAGCCCGGAATAAAGAGGTGTCCTAATGTTAAAGAAGTACTATCCGTTAGCGTTAAGCCTGGTAGCTTTGTTGAATCTATTCGGTTGCGGAGGAAGCGCGCCGACTAAATCATCGGCCGGCATGAGCATTATGGACGACTTGTTCGGCACTAAAGTAATCGTTCAGGATATTGCCCCGGACAGAATCCCGGCCGGAACCAAGAACGTCAAGCTGGCCCGGATAGTAATTGCCTCGGCTGAACCTGATGTCAATTGGTCTCGTTTAAAATTGGAACTGATCGGTTCAGCGAATGATACCGACGTCAACGCCATTAAAGTCTTTCTGGATAACGGCGACGGCACTTTGGATCCTATGACAGACCAAGTAATCGGTCAAGATGTCTTTCAAAGCGGAACGTCGCAGGTGACGATTAATAATTTACCGCTCGCCGAACAGCCGAAAATATGTTTCGTGACGGCGGACTTGAAACAAACGGCCGTTGCCGGACAGACCCTGGGTGTTCGTATCACTTCGGAAGATTTTTTTACTGTGTCGGACTCGTTCGGAGTCCTTTCCACGGACCTGCCATTTTCTTCCAGGAAAATGGTTTTTAACCCGACCTCCTCCGTTCCGACGACGCCGACAACGCCAACCACACCGGCCACCCCGTTTTTGCCCTTAACTTTGCCAACGGTCCCGAAACCGTCGGCACCAGCGGTTGTCCTGGTCAAACCGGAATTACCGGACACCTTGGATTCGCCGATCGGCGTCATGGAAAAACTAGAGCAGGAAAAAACCATTAAGATGCAGGAAAAAGAGTTTATGGCCCAGAAATATTATGAAACGGGCCTGAAATTATATAAACAGTCGCAGTACCAGCAAGCCGAGGATAACATCCAAAAATCATTAGAGCTCAACCCCCAACACAAAGGAGCTCAGGAATTGTTAAGAAAAATCCATTATCTGCTGGGCGACCGTTCCGCCGAAATACAAACCGTTAAGGATTTCCTGGAGAACCAACTGCGGATAAAAGTTCAGGCGGTAGAAAAGGAGATCAATAACCATTTCCTGAAAGGCGAGCGTTATTTAAGCGATAATGAATATCGGAAAGCTCTTAAGGAATTTGAAACCGTGGAAGAAAAACTGCGCTGGATGCCTTATGACATCGGCCTTTCTGCATACCGGACCAAAGCCCGGCAACGGATTAAAAAAGTCAAGGCACGTCAGGCGAAACACGAATCGGTTTTGGTCCAGCAACAGCGACGGGCCGCGGAAGAATTGGCCCGGAAGGAAGAAGAAAAACGACAGCAAGAATTAGTCCAGAAAATAAAAAGATTATTCAACGAAGCTATTTTAAATTTCCAACAGACTAATTACGAAGATGCTGAACGGCTGGCTGATAAGATCCTGCGTCTGGCACCCACTTTCCGGCCGGCCCAGGAGTTAAAAGAAGACAGCATCCGGGCCCGGCATAAAAAAACCTGGAAAGATTATGTCGAATTGAAAGTAGAAAACTGGAAACGAATTATTGACGACATTGACGTTTCTACTATCCCTTTTGCGGAAGATCAACTGATCCGGTACGACCGCCGAATTTGGGAGGAAGTCAAAAAAAGAAAGCCGCCCGGATTGACCGCCACCGAAATAGCTGAGGATCCTGATATCCTGGATATCAAAAGAAAACTGGAAAGCATCAAACATCCTTTCAACTTGGATGGTTCTAATACTTTGTACGAAGTAATCGACTATCTCCAGCAGACTTATAAAATACCGATCCAGTTTGACGCCGAAGTCAATAATTCCCGTGTCCCGCAGGAAAAAAGAAGTTTAAACGTCCGGGGATTACCACTGAGCGCCGGCCTGCAGCATCTTTTAAATCAGTATGATTTAACCTACATTTTTAAAAATAAAAGTCTCTGGATCGTTCAATCCGCCAGCAACACGGCCGATCTGCAAATCCGGGTCTACGGTATTGATAATATCGTCCGTCAGGCACCGGATTTCGCCGGTCCGAGCATGGAATTACCGACGGCCAGCGGCGGACCAGGCTGGCAGGCTCCGCCGGTTGACACTATCGCCAAGCCAACACCGGATATTGAGAAATTAATCGAAATGATTCAGAATCATACAGTCCAGTCCAATTGGGAAATCGAAGGTGCCAGCATCGAACAGATAGGTGAATCCAATCGATTGATAGTCATTAACACGCCGGAAATACAACGAAAAGTCGCTGAATTTTTACAAACCATGCGTTCTTTCAGCGGCAGCATGATCGCGGTTGATAGTATTTTCCTGGCGGTGACCGATGATTTTCTGGAAGATGTCGGGTTCGCATGGCGCGACCTGACCGACGCCCCGAATAATGTGGATCCTTCGAATGCTACTCTCCCTGCCCCCAATCCTGCCGGGTTTACCTCCAATCCCGGCGGTGCCCGTGACCAGCGGTTCCGAAGCGCTTATTCTTTTCTGAACCCTAATAATTTTTCTCAATTCGCGCCGGGCGTCAGGCTGACTAATTCCGGGGGAATAGGTCTTCAGTATTCAATATTAGGTAACACGCAGATAAACATTCTTTTTCGGGCTTTAGAAAAAACCGGTAAAGGCACAGTTTTGGATGCCCCGAAACTGGTTGTTTTCAACGCCCAGCGGGCCCACGTGGCTTACTTGAGACAACAGACTTATATCCAGGACCTGGAAGTCGTCTCCGGCGCAGTGGCGTATGACACGGTTCTGGCGACCTTTCAAACCGGCGTAGTACTGGATGTTAAACCGGTCATGAGTTACGACCGAAAATATATCACTTTGCATATTTTCACAACTCTAGCCAGTTTGATCGATCTGCAGAATTTCAGCATTACGGCTGGTCGGGGTGTTGATGATAACCAGCTTTCATTACAACTTCCCTGGATCCAACTCCAGCGAGTCCGATCCAGCATTATGGTCCCGGATAGGGGCACCCTTTTACTCGGTGGGATGAAAAACGTTGTCGATCAGGATGTAAGCCTGAGCACTCCGTTTCTATCAAACATACCAATTATCGGTATGTTTTTCCGGCGCAGAGCCAAAACGAAAGAAAAGCAGAATATGATGATCATGATCAAAGCTGAGATCCTGGAATTATCTGAACTGGAAAAAGAAGTCGAATAACACGGATTAAATTAAAAAAATAGCGGGGGTAATAGAACGGGGGATTATTCCCATCGACACATTTCATCATCACCCACCCGAGGTTTACTTTGAAAAAGAAAAAACTTAAGGCGGTTTTGTTTGATATTGACGACACGCTTTATTCGACCACGGAATTCGCCCGGCGGGCCCGGGCAAATAGTGTCGCCGCAATGATCAAAGCCGGTTTAAGGCTACCACACGCATTGGTGGTCAAAGAATTAACTGAATTAATCGCTGAGTTTACCAGCAACTATGACCATCATTTTGATAAACTCCTGCTCCGAATCCCTAAAAGTTCTTACCAGGGAATCAATCCGGTCGTGCTGGTCGCCGCGGCAGTGATCGCTTATCACGAAACCAAATTCCGGGGGATGACCCCTTTTTCGGACGCGGTTCAGTTACTCAAAAAACTAAAACGAACTAATCTGATTCCCGGTGTCATTTCCGCCGGGTTAGAGGTTAAACAGGCGGAAAAATTACTCCGGTTAAAACTGTATACACTTTTCGACCCGCAAGCACTTTTCATTTCTGACCAGATCGGCATCAGTAAACCCAACCCGAAACTTTACCAACGTGCCTGCCGGGATTTAAATGTTCAGCCATTTGAAACCATGTACGTCGGTGACAACCCCCTGACCGACATTGACCCGGCTAATCAGATCGGGATGACGACCGTGCTGGTCGCCCGGAGCGGAAAATATTTTTACGAGCGTGGACGGACCCGGCCAGACTATCTCATTCGCAATTTCAGGGAATTGTCAACGATTCTAAAAAAACATTTTCGGATCAAGGTCTAACCAAAGTAAAAGCCCGCATACCAAAACATAGCGGCGGACAGGCAAGCCGTCTATTACTTGGCCCATCAATATTAATGACCAGGACATAATTATGGCCAAGTAGTTTTACATCATAATCTCTAACGAGTCTAGCTGGTGGGGCCGGTCAGATCCTGCAGATTGGAATTGAGTTTATTGACTTGAGTGGTCAAATCGTCCAGTCTTTGTCTTTCTTTCTTAACCACTGTCGCCGGAGCTTTTTTCCGAAATTCGTGGCTGTCGAGTTTACCCTTTACTTTCATTAGCTGTTCTCTGATCTTTTTTAACCGGTTCGCCAGTCTTTTCTTTTCCACTTCCAGATCAATGATCCCTTCCAACGGTACGAAGATATCAGCTTCGTCAAGAACCGCTGTTGCGGAATGAGGCGGTTTGGTTAACCGCATTCCGATAGTTACTTCGCCCAAAAAAGCCATCTGCTTAATCAGGTCCAGATGATCTTTGATCAATTTAATCTGATTTTTAGATTTAGCAGAAATAAAAACCGCTAAAGGTTTACGTGCGTCAATATTCATTTTGTTCCGGATATCGCGAACCCCCCGGATAATATCAATTAGCTGACTCATGTTTTTTTCCACAGTCTTATTGATCCGGTACGGATCAACCTCGGGCCAAACAGCTTTAATGAGCGCAACGGGTCGGTTAAACGATTCATGATTGGTCGTTTTCTTAAATTTTTGCCAGAGTTCTTCCGTAATAAAAGGAACAAAGGGATGCAATAATCTTAAAGTATTATTAAAAACCGATAGCAGGATCGCGGCCACGGAATCGCGATCAGCGGAAGCCTCTTTCTGGTAAAGCCGCGGTTTAATCATTTCCAGATACCAATCGCAAAGATCACCCCAGAAAAAATGATAAATAATATGGGCGGCCTGGCTAAACTCATAGGTTTCCAGCGCCCGGGTATAATCACGGATTGTGGTATTTAAACGGCTTAATATCCAGCGGTCCTCAAAACGGCCCGGGTCGGATCGTCCTTTTCCATTTTCGGCGGTCGGCGATTTGGCTTCGGCCAAGTTCATCAATACCAGCCGACTGGCATTCCAAAGTTTATTACAAAAATTTCGGCCGGAAGCGTAGACATCATCTGATAAAGAAATATCTCCGCCTAACGGAATGTTAGCCATAATACCAAACCGTAAGGCATCCGCGCCGTAACGGGCGATCAAGTCCATGGGATCAGGCGAATTACCCAGAGACTTACTTAATTTCCGCCCTCGGTCGTCTCGGGCAATACCGTGAATATAAACATGCCGAAAAGGAACATGGTTGGTGAATTCTAATCCGGCCATGATCATTCGGGCCACCCAGAAAAACAAAATATCCTTACCGGCATTTAACCAACTGGTCGGATAAAAATATTCCAGCGAACTAATACCTTTTATTATCCGGGTTGAATGCTTTTTATATGATTTCTTTTGCTCGGCGGGCGGCCAGCCAAAAACTGCGAACGGCCAAAGCCAGGAAGAAAACCAGGTGTCCAACACGTCCGGGTCGCGGACCAATTTAACACCTTTACATTTCGGGCATTTCTTCGGCGTACTCGCGCTAACAATCGGCGGACAAGGCGGGGTATCCTCTTTTTGACTTTTCTGGCAATACCAGACCGGGATCTGATGCCCCCACCATAACTGACGGGAAATACACCAGTCGCGAATGTTGACCATCCACTCCATATAAACTTTATTCCAACGATCCGGGAAAAATTTAACCTGTCCTTTTTTTACGGCCTCAATGGCCGGTTTGGCCAAGGGTTTCATTTTAATGAACCACTGCCGGGAAAGATACGGTTCAATGATCGTTTCACACCGGTAACAATGACCAACAGAATGACGATGAACTTCTTTTTTCAAAAATAATCCCTGCTCTTCTAAATCTTTGACCACTTTCTTCCGACAGGCAAAACGATCCAGGCCCTGATACGGTCCAGCCGCTTTAGTCATCCGGCCATCCGGACCGATTACCATGATCTCTTCCAAACCATGCCGTTTACCAATCTCAAAGTCATTAGGATCATGGGCCGGGGTAACTTTGACCGCGCCGGATCCAAATTTCGGATCGGCAAAATCATCTTTGACTAAAGGGATCTCCCGTTCCAAAAGCGGCAAAGTAAGAGTTGCGCCAGTTAAGTTTTTATAGCGTTGATCGGTCGGGTGAACAGCCACGGCCGTATCGCCCAGCATAGTTTCCGGACGAGTGGTGGCAACCAAAATATGATCGGCTGGCGGTTTATTTTGGGAATCATTTTTCCCCGGTAAATTTTTAAAGGAATATTTAATCCAGTAAAGCCCACCCTCGATCTCGCGATGCTCCACTTCCTCGTCAGATAACGCTGTCTGACAGCGCGGACACCAATTAATAATATAATTACCCCGGTAGATCAAACCTTTCTGGTAAAGCTGGCAAAAAACTTCGGTGACGGACTGCGAATAATCTGAATCCATGGTAAAACGCAACCGGCTCCAATCACAGGAACAACCCAGGCGTTTCAGCTGGTTAATGATAGTCCCGCCATATTGCTCTTTCCATTGCCAGACCCGCTCAATGAACTTGTAGCGACCGAGATCGTCCCGCTTAATGTTTTCCGCCGCCAGTTTTTTTTCTACCGCGTTCTGGGTGGCGATCCCGGCATGATCAGTTCCCGGCACCCAGGTCGTCTCAAAACCCTGCATTCGCTTTAAGCGAATAATAATGTCCTGCGGGGTATTATCCATAACGTGGCCCATATGAAGAATGCCGGTAATATTGGGTGGTGGGATAACTACAGAAAAAGGCCTGCCGCCAATTTTTACTTCGCCGTGAAAATAATTATTTTCTTCCCAGAACTTATAAATATTTTCTTCGACTTCTTGAGGATTATATGCGGATTCAGATTTTTTCACAACTATTTATTATCTTCGGGTATCTTGATCACGCCGGGCGTCCCGTTCCTGTTTTTGGCTTCGATTTTAGACCAGTTGCCGATTTGCCCACCAATCTTTGAGTTGGTATAAACAATAATCTCATTGGCTTTGATCAGATTATTTTGGTGCCAGACTTTGACCAGATAATCAGACTTAATCTTAAAAAAATTATTCATCGGTTCCCACTCAAACATTTTACCGCTAATCTGACTGCCGTCTTTGTTAATTATCAAAACGTGCCCCATGGCCTTAGCGTTTTTGATCTCGTTGCGTTCATCATCCAGCAACAAGGTTAACTGATCTGATTTCATCACGCTTAAGGTAGACTCCGAATCCGCCGGCTGACCCGTCGACTCATCTTTCTGGATAACCCGGACTGTTTCCTTAAAAAACGCTTTTAATTTTTTCAGGCAAATGATCGCATCTTTCTTGGCGGTAATATAAATCTTATTATGCTGATTGGCCGCTTTGTTTTCCTGGTTAAAAAATATGGCCTCTTTTTTACCTTTCAGAATAAAAATGTCCTCCGCCGTGCGGGTTTCGATCAACTGCGCATTGAGGATAATCGCCGGTTCTGTTTCTGGATTCGCCTGGTCGTTTCCGTTAAACTGAGCCGCCCGCGTGATCTGCGCCAACCGTTCATCATCCCCGGCAAAAAATACCTGCTGAGCTGAGTCATTCCAGCTAACGCGGTGACAAGACGCCCGGGTAAGTCCATCTTCAACCCGGACATGACCCGTGGCGACCAGACGGGAAACGACGGATTCCGTTTCCGGACTGCCGGAAACCGGTCGACTAGTCAGAATAATCTCTAAGTCATCCGCGTAAAGTCTTGTCTCCGCCAGTAACAGATCGGACTTAGTTTGTCTGATGAAAACGACCTGGTTTTTAAAATTTATCCGCTGGCGGGGATGTTCGCCCGGGGTCGTTTGAATTTTTTCAAATTCCAGCGGCCCGGTACAGGTAATCCGAATAGTCACTTCTTCTTCCTGACCAACCGGTATTTCGAAAACGTCCGGTGACAGGGAAAAAGACGGCAGGTTATTACCCCGTAGTAAAGTCTCAACATTTTTGTGGATACTTATCCGATCAAGATTAACCTGAGAAGACAACCCGGTTCCGGTAATGATCAGATCAGGTTGAGTCAAAATAATCCTGGTCGTGGAAGAAATAGCTTGCGTTTCCAAATTAGCGGTTAACTCTTCGGTCCGCAACTCCAGTTGGTTTTCTGTTTTCACGTGAACTTTGTTCCGGAAACCGACCAGATTAATTAATTTATTAATTAAGCCCTGTTCGGCCGTAAAATTTATCAGCTCTTCGGCCGGCGGGCCATTATCATTTTCCTGGCTGAGATAATGATAAATCAACTGAAAATCAGAAGCCTTGATCTCCGCCTCGCCTTTCAAGAGAGCTTTTTTACCTTTTCCTTCCCAGGCTAACCGGTCACCCTGATAATGAGAATAAGACCAGTTAGTAGCTTCATGATAAAGCTCAACCGGTTTCGGCCGGGACGGTTCGGACGACTGGGACCAGAGATAGACCCCATGCCCGATAATTATTAAAGTGATAAGTAAGCCAGTGATCTTTTTCATATTTTTTCGTAGCGGTGCAGAATGAGCTTCCATTTTCGCTGGGCCCGGAGGATTTTTTCGACCATTTCCCGAACAGCGCCGTCGCCGCCATTCCGGCGCGTGATATAGCGAGCGCATTTTTTTACTTCCGGTCGAGCATTACGAACGGCTACCGGGTAACCGACTAACTTCATGACCGGAATATCCGGCAGGTCATCACCAAGATAACATACTTCTCGACTTTTTAATCTATACTTCTTTAACAATTTCCTCAGAGCCGGAACTTTATTTTTATAATTCTGGTAAACATCTTTGATCCCCAGGTCCCGGGCCCGATGGGTAACTGCCCGGGAACGCCGAGCGGTAATGATCGCCGTCTTTAAACCGACTCGCTGCAGGTACTTGATCCCGCTTCCGTCATGAACGTAAAACATTTTTATTTCGATCCCCCGGTCATCCAGCGCGATCTGACCGTTAGTCAAAACCCCATCAACATCCATAATCATCATTTTGATCTGTTTCAGACTCATAGGATATTTTCCTTAAATAATCAGGTTATCCGGTTATGGTTAAGGTCAACCTGCCTGCCGCAGGCAGGGGTGCCGGTTTGGGCAATAGGTTAAGTCGTTGGTCTGTTTTAACCTTACCCTATCCCAAACACCATGCTGGTTTCTTAACCCTTACCTTTACCGAACTACTTTAAAAAATTATACGATACCGGCGCTAAGCAGGTCCTGAACATCCAGCATGCCGATTGGTCTACCTTTTTTATCAACCACCGGGATCTCATCGATCTTTTTATCGCGCAGGATCTGCAGGGCTTCGGCCGCTAATTTTTCCGGTCCCACCGTGATCGGCCGGCGGGTCATAATTTTTTTAATACTGACCTGCAGGCAACGCGGATCGGACCCGACGTGCCGGCGCAAGTCGCCATCGGTAAAAATACCGGTCAATTTCTTTTGCTTATTCACCACGCTGATCGCCCCGGCCCGGCTTTTAGTAATCGCTCGTAAAGCGGCCTGGACGGTTTTGGTCTCAGGGATTATCGGATTCTGTTTACCTTGACGCATGATCTCTTTCACCCGGAGTAGTTTCCGGCCTAATTCACCGCCCGGATGATACAAAGCGTATTGTCGTTTGGTCAATTTCCGGTTCCGGAAGACCGTCAAAGACAACGCATCACCTAAAGCCAACATGGCCGTCGTACTGGCTGAAGGAACTAACCCCCAGTGACAAGCCTCAGAGACCCGACCGATTTCCAACACGACATTACTGTATTTACCCAACTGTGATTTCCGGGACCCGGTAACGGCAATAATTTTCACGCCAATCTTTTTCAATGATGGTAATAATTGAATAATCTCATTGGTCGTCCCGCTATTGGAAAGAGCCAGTACAATATCATCCTTAGTCACCCGGCCCAGATCACCATGATAGGCCTCCGCCGGATGCAGAAAAAGAGAAGGAGTGCCGGTACTGGCCAGGGTCGCGGAGATTTTCTGACCAATGATTCCGGCTTTCCCCATGCCGGTAACCACGACCCGACCCTTACATTTTAATATTAAACGCACAGCTAAGACAAAATGACTATTTAACCGACTGGCCACCAAACGGATAGCGGCCATTTCAGTTTTCAGGACTTCTTTCGCGTATCGTAATTCCATAACCCACCTATATTAAAATAGATACGAGTGAAATGTCGTATTGTACCCTAAAAATCGCGAAATGCAAGGAAATTAAGAATGGCGGTGGCCGCGCGGGTGGAAGCTCCGGCAGACCCCAAACGGCGACGGACCGTATCCAGTTCGCGGGAAATCTGCGGTAATTGGTCTTGTTGTAATATCTGGAGAACGGCCGCGGCGATCTTTTCCGGCCGGGCCTGGCGCTGGATTAGTTCCGGCACGACTTTTTTCCCGGCAATGATATTAGCCATGGCGTAAAAAGATGTTTTGATCAACGGACTGAAAGCCAACGCGGTCAACAGTGAAACCTTGTAGATGACGATCATGGGCGTTCCAAAAATGGCCGCTTCGATCGTAGCCGTCCCTGAAGAAGTGATCACCAGATCACTGGCTTGAATAACGTCGTAAGACTGATTGTAATATATTTTACACGGAAGATTGAAGTTGGATGTTAGGCGTTTGATCAGAGCCGGTGATATTTTTGGAGCAGCGGCAATAGAAAAAACCATTTGTTTTTTATGCCAATCTTTTTTTATCAGGCGGGCTGACTCAAGCATCACCGGCAAATGGCGCTTTATTTCAGTTTCCCGACTACCCGGTAACAAACCCATCACAAAATCATCTTTTTTTAACCTTAATTGTTTTCTAACTTCTGACTTCTGCCTTCGAACTTCGGTTCTAATTACATCCAGCAAGGGATGACCAACAAATTCCACCGGGATTTTATGTTTTTGGTAGAGTTTTTCTTCAAACTCAAAAATAACCAGCATTTTATCGATCAGGCGGGCGATAGTTTTGATCCGGCCCGGCCGCCAGGCCCAGATCTGAGGACTAATGTAATAAATAATTGGAATATTCTGTTCCTTTAATTTTGCGGCCAGGCGCAGGTTAAAATCAGGAAAGTCAATTAATACCGCCAGGTCCGGCTTCTCCTGCCGGGCGTTGATGACCACCTGCCGAAATACTTGAGTGAATTTATTAAAATTACGTAACGGATCAAGGCCGGCCGAAGCCAGCCGGGTCAAATCATACAATAATTCCACCCCGGCCGCTTGCATCCTTGGGCCGCCCAGGCCGATAACTTTCAAGCACGGTATTTTTTTGGACCGGCACTTTTCCCTCAGGGCCCGGACTAAGTTTGAACCGTGCAAATCAGAGGAGGCTTCTCCGGCAACAATCAGGATTTTTTTTGGCGGCATTGATTTCATGGATTATCTGATGATTTGTTTGATGATTTGCTGAGCGACTTCAAGAGCCTTGAGTCCGTCCTCACCGGATACGACTGGTTTTTGTCTCCGGCGCAGGCAGGTAACAAAAGAAGTTAATTCCTGTTGCAACTGGTCGCCGGCGTAAATTTTTGGTTTTTCGATCCGTAAAAATTTCCGGAGCATCATCTTTTTGAAGTCCTTGATCCGGGCCGGGTCAAAAGTGCTCAATAATTTTTCCGGAGCCGGCAGGTCCGGCGCTTTCCGGTAGACCTGAACAGTTTTATCCAGGTAATCAACGGAAATATAGGCCTCCGGTGAAAAAACGCGTAATTTCCTCATGGATTTGGCGGAAACACGGGAAGCCGTAATATTAGCGACGCAATTGTTTTTAAAAAGAAGCCGGACGTTAGCCAGATCTTTTTTAGTCGAAAAAATATTAACCCCGGTCGCGTCGATCTTTTTCAAAGGACTCTTGACCAGCGAAAGAATAATATCAATATCATGGATCATCAGATCGAGAATAACATCAATATCAATGGACCGAAAAGAAAAAGGTGCTAACCGATGGCATTCAATAAAGCGAGGATTACGAATATAAGGCTGAACGGCGACCAGAGCGGGATTAAATCTTTCAATGTGCCCCACTTGCAACACAGTTTTCTGCCGCCGGGCTAACGCAACCAGCTTTTTAGCATCCGGGACCCGGTCAGTAATAGGTTTCTCAATAAAAGTATGAATACCGCGACCAATAAAATCTTTGGCGATACGATAATGAGCCATTGTTGGCGTGACAATACTGACGGCATCCAATTCAGAACCAAGATCGCGCAGTAATGATTTATGATTAAAATAATATCTGGTCTGATATTCACTGGCGATTTGTTTCGCCCGAACTTGATCAACATCCACTATTCCTACAAGATTAAGCCCTTTTAATAATTTAAATATTCGGGCGTGATTTTTCCCTAAATGACCGACCCCGATCACGGCGACATTAATTTTTTTCTTCATAAAATTTTATTTCAAAATCTGATCTAATATGCTTAAATATCAACTTGTGAACTAAAGAATAACAAAATATAATACCCTAGTCAAGGCAATATGAGAAACAGGATCCTCTCTCTTCTGGGCTGGCTTTTGATCAAAGTTGTTCACGGAACAATAAAGATTAAAACAATTAACAAAGAAGTCCGTAATAACTGCATTAAGTCCGGCCAAAGATTCGTTTACGCTTTCTGGCACGGTCGGCAGTTCCTGTTAATCAACTGGGTCAAAGACAGTGTCGCCATTATGACCAGCCTCAGCCGCGATGGACGATTACAGGATACTATTTTGAGAATGCTTGGTCATCATCCTGTGGCTGGATCGAGTAGCCGAGGCGCGTTAAGAGGATTAGTCGGCATGATTAAAGCGGTCAAAAAAGACCGTAACTCCGCATTTGCCGTTGACGGACCTCGCGGACCGATTCATAAAGTAAAACCAGGCGTGGTTTATCTGGCGTCTAAAACCGGTTGCGTCATCATCCCTTTAACCAGCCGGGCTAAACACCGCCGTATCTTTACCCGCTCATGGGATAAATATCAATTCCCCAGACTATTCACTTCAGCGGTAGTCATTCTTGGAGAACCAATCACCGTTCCGGCCAACGCCGATGAAAAAATGATCGCTCTTAAACAAGAGGAAGTAGAAAAAGCTCTGCTGAAATATACTAAACAAGCGGATGATTATTTTGATAAGTAGAAATTAAGATTTTCTTCGAGCGGGAATTTTCCGGTGGGCTTCCAGGCCGCGTCCCTGTTGGCCTCTTTCCATATGCCGGATAAAGTCAATCAACTTGCGAATCTCTTCTTTAGCGGATTCAATATGTGGAATTTTTGGTGTATCCGGCGGCAAATCATCGCCGGAATTATTGATCTGTTCTTCTAATATATTTAAAGCCTGGCCGGTCGTATAGTCGGACCGCCAAATAAGTTTGTGGGACTCTTTGATCGCTTTAACCTGTTCGTTACTGAAACCGCGTCGGCCCAGACCAATGGTATTGACGGCCCGCACCCGGGCCGGCCGGCCATCGGCCATCATAAAAGGCGGGATATCTTTCAGCACCCGGGCCATGCCGGCAATGAAAGCGTACTCGCCAATACTGACAAAATGGTGCACCCCGGCCAGTCCGCCGAGCGCAGCGTAATTACCTAATCTCACATGACCACCTAACTGAACGCCGTTAGCGATAACAATATTATCCCCTAAAAAACAATCGTGGGCCACATGCGCGTAGGCCATAAAGAAACAATTGTTACCGATCACCGTTTCGCTTTTTTCTTTCAACGTCGCCCGGTTAATGGTCACAAATTCCCGGAAAACATTGTTGTTGCCGATCCTTAATCTGGTCGGTTCGTTCTTATAACTGATATCCTGCGGCGCTGACCCGACCGAAGCGTAAGGATAAACAATATTATTTTCACCTAAAGTTGTTTGGCCTTCCACGGTACTGTGATGCTGGACCTGGCAACCCCGGCCGATCTGGACATCATCGCCGATCAAAGCAAAAGCTCCGACTTCCACATCGTCGGCAATCCTGGCCTTGGGACTGACTTGTGCCGTGGGATGAATTACGGACATAATTTATTCCTTATCAACTAAGATAAACTTAATAGACGCTTCGGAGGCCAACTCGCCATCGACCAGGGCCCGGGCCTGGATCTCAGCTGTCCGGGTCTTACTTTTTATCGTTTCCGCTTCAATTCTTAACTGATCACCGGGCACGACGGACTTACGGAATTTAACTTTGTCCAGGGAAAGCAAAACGCCTAATTTTTTTGTCGCCCCGGACCGGCGCAAGAGGAGCACGGCCCCCAATTGGACCATAGCTTCCAACTGCAACACGCCCGGCATGATCGGCTGACCGGGAAAATGACCCATAAAAAACGGTTCGTTGACCGTGACGTTCTTGATCCCGACGATCCGGTTGTAACCTTCCATTTCAATGATCTTATCGATCAGCAGAAAAGGATAACGATGCGGCAGAATATTCTGGATCTCGCGTACATCCAGCCAGGTCTTGGTAGCCGATCCGGGCTGGGCCTCGGTTAAAACTTTAGACAACTCTTCAACAAATTTAACATTATGCTCGTGTCCGGTTTTAACCGCGATGATCCGGGCGCTGAACCGCCGACCAACCAGAGCCAGATCACCCACCAAATCCAGTATTTTGTGACGGACAAACTCATCTTTGAACCGCAGTTTGTTTTTGATCACTTTATCCTCATCGACCACCAGGGTATTATCATAGCTGGCTCCTTTACCTAATCCTTTCTTAAGAAAATGATCGACTTCTGATTTCAGGCAAAAAGTCCGGCTGCTGGCCAGTTCTTTGACAAAACTTTCCGGGGTGATGTGAACGGTTAAGTATTGAGTGCCGATCAACGGAGCATCATATTTGAGCGTATAATCAATCGTTAAACCCTCAACTCCTTTTTCCGGCGGCAGGGCCACCAGGGAAGACTCACCCTGCGAAAAAGAAACCGCTTTGGGTAGCGCCAGGACATCCTGGACTACATCCTGTTCTGTCAAGCCAGCTTCATTCAGTAGTTCAACAAACGGTTGAGAGCTACCGTCGGTCCCGGGCATTTCGGAAGCGTTAATATCAATAAAAAGATTATCTATCCCCAGGCCGTTAACGGCGGCCAGGAGATGCTCGATCGTCTCTACCGCCGCCCCGTTTTTCTGGACCCCGGTCCGACGATAATGGGAAGTAATATTACCGGCGACGGCCGCAACTTGCGGTTTCCCGGGCAGATCAGTCCGGATAAAAATCACGCCCGTATCAGCCGGGGCCGAACGCAGGGTCAGCTTGACCTTCTGACCGGAAAAGAGGGCCTTGTTTTCAAAAGATACTTCTTTTTTGATCGTTCGTTGCGGTATTCGCGTCAAAATCCTGTCTCCTGGACTTATTTCAACTTAATTAATTTTGATTACTATAACAAATATTTTTAGTCGGGTCAATGTAATTATTTGAAGTGCTAATATGACGAGCGATCAAGTTGATTTGATCCGACAGATTATTTTTTCTTTAGTTTTTCTATTTCGGCTTTGAGTTCCCGAATGGTCTTGAACAGTTCGGGCAATTTGATCTGGGCGGCCCGGACGCGAAGTTCTTCTTTATGATCCCGGGCCGGAACACCGGAAACCGTCTTGCCCGGCGGCACATCCCGGGTAGCTACGGATTTGGCGGCCACGATCGCGTTATCGCCTACATCGACATGACCGATCACTCCGCTCTGACCGGCAAAAATAACATTCTGCCCAAGCTTTGAACTGCCGGCAATACCGACCTGGGCAAGAATGAGCGAGTTTTCGCCGATCTCAACGTTGTGCGCAATATGGACCAAATTATCTATCTTGGTCCCTTTTCTAATAATCGTTTTGTCAAACCGGGCCCGGTCGATGGCTACGTTCGCCCCGATCTCCACGTCATCCCCGATCTCGACCGTACCGACCTGCGGTATCTTGTGTTGCCGGCCATCATCCACGGTATAGCCAAACCCGTCGGAACCAATAACCGTACCACTGTGAATAATAACGTTATCACCAATGACCGTTTTTTCCCGAATGACCACATTGGGATAAAAGCAACAATTTTTTCCAATAGTCACATCGTGCCCGATATAAACATTGGGGTAAAATACGGTTTGATCACCAATTCGACTGCCTGGTTGAACAACAACGTAAGGCTGAATACTGACGTTTTTTCCCAGTCTCACATTCTTAGCCACCACGGCTTTCGAATGCACGCCTTTAACCAACGCGGGTGGTTTGGGACTGAAATATTCCAGTACCCGGATACAGGCCAAATCAGGATTTTTTACCCGGATAACGGTCAAATCAGCCGGTACTTTGACCTCCGGATTAACCAGCACCGCCGAAGCTCGTGTGATTTTGAGAAGGTTGATGTATTTCTTATTGGCCAGAAAGGAAACGTCACCGGGTCGGGCCTCTTTCAGTCCGGCCACACCGGCTAAAGAAGTGTTTTTATTACCGGAAACTGTTCCGTTAACTAACTTCGCTAATTTCGCAACCGTTGTCTTCATAAAATTCAACAACAGATTAATTTAATACCACTTGTTTACCCGTCCGTAGGTTTGCCGCAGACGGGCCTTGCCGAAGTCCCTCGGACGAAGCAAGATTATTTTAATTATTGGTTTAAGACTTTAATAATCTCGCCGGTAATATCAACTGAAGGCGCGTAATAAAGAAGGACTCGAAAATTAATTTCCTCTGTGGAATTATCACGATTCTTATCCAACGTCGGATCAACCTTCAAAATAAAAGTAAAATCATTGTCTTTTCCGTGCTGCTCGATCACTTCCCGGATCTCATTATATATTTGCACGGTATGTTTATTAACTTTCATCTGCATCCATTTGCTCCAATTCTTGGCCAGGTACTCCCAACGCGACTGAAGAACCATTAATTCTTCAGTCTTAGTCCGGCGAAGCGGGCTGTCCGGTGACATAACATCACTGTCCAGTTCTTCACGCAGGGTTTTAACCTTTTCTTCAATATCTTTCAGCTTTAATTGTTCTTTTTTAGTTTCGTTCTCCAGCAGGGCCTCGAATTCCCTGGTTTTTTTGTACTGCTTGAACACCCGGGCGACATTGACCACGCCGATCTTCAAAGACGCCGCCGGGGCCTCCTGCGCCGGTAGTTCTTCGGCCACAGGTTCTTCGACAGCGGGCTCTTCAACAGCCGGAGTTTCCTTTTCGGCTTCGGCCGGATCAGTCGGAAACAACTCCGGGCCCAACAAAGAAGGAGGTACGTCTTCTTCTGATTCCTGCGCCCAGGCCTGATCAACCAACCAGCCTTGTCCGGCAAAACAAAACATAATTATCACCAGACAAATAGTTACTAATTTTATCTTTGCTTTCATTGTCTTCTCCTTAATAATTAAAACCAAAGTTCAATTGCAATCTTTCGGTCTCATCGTCATCTTCTTCTTTGATCGGGTAACTGAAAGCGACTTCAATCGGCAATGGACCCAACTGAAAACGAAGACCCAGCCCGGCCGAAGACCGAGCCGTCTCCCACTTCAGATCTTTCCATTTATTGGCCACATTACCAGCGTCGTAAAATAAAACACCCCGCATAATATCTAACGGCCGTGCCTGGACTTCTTCGGTGTAAAGAGGAAAAGTCAATTCCGCCCGTAAAACGGCCAGGACCCTTCCTCCGACAGAAAGACCGTTTTCTTTCGGGCTGATAGTCCGGTACTCAAAACCGCGAACCGTACTGATACCGCCGGCGTAAAAACGTTCGAAAATCGGCACCGCATCGGAATCGCCAAATTCTTTGACCACGCCCAGCCGACTTTCAAAACTCAAAACTATTTTTTTATTTTCCAAAGAAGAAAGATTATTAAATTGCTTGAATTTATAATAAGTTTTGAGGAAATTAAAATCGCCCCCCAATCTCCCGCCGGTGTATTCATAACTAAGGCTGGTTTTAAAGCCTTTCGACGGCACCATCCAACTGTTCCGTTTATCCCAGGTCAACCAACTGTTAATGCTCCGGATCCGGTTGGTACCTTTTAATTCATCGATCACAGTATTGCCCGCGTCCTCATTGACATTAGAAACTTCGATCGTCTCAGCCCGGGGGGTTAACCCTATTTCCCAGACATTTTTCTTGAACCGGCGGGCCAGGGTAACCGAAGCCCCTTGCCGTTTTTCGTCATAATTAGTCCAGTCACGATCGGATTTAAAATAATTAAATCCTAACTTTATCGGTTTATTAAGAAAATAAGGTTCGAGGAAGTTAACACCGGAAGATTTTTCCAGACTGCCCGGTTGCCAGTAAATGCGAAACTGCTGGCCCCCGCCCCGAAAAGCCTGGGTAAAAAAATTACCGATCCCGGTCGGCCAGCGGGTGATATCAAAATTACTCTCCTGCATCTCGAGCATACCGCCCCAACCGGAAGTGGAACTGTAACCGCCGCCGATCCGAAGCATCCCGGTCATGCCTTCCCGGACTTTAAAGGTAATATTCTTGTAATGCGGTTGCGCCGCGTCTTCCAGATCAAAATCAACCATTTCAAAATAACGGGTAGACCAGATGTGATCCAGGCTTAATTTGATCTTATCGTAATCAACCAACTCACCGGGATAAAGTTCGACCCGGTGCCGGATAACTTTATCTTTGGTCTTCTCATTACCAACAATCTTGATCTGGTTCAGGTGTTTGATATGCCCCTCTTCAATCTGATAGGTAACATTCACGCGCCCGGGTTCCAATGGGAAGTGAGTCCGGATGTCGATATCACAGTCGATATAACCCTGCCGGCCGTATAAACTTTTAATAGCCCGCAGGTCAGTCATAATAGTCTTTAAAATATAAGGACTACCGGCCTGTAATTTAATTTTTTCAGTTATTTCGTCGGAAGTCAAAACGGCATTCCCGGCGATCTTTAAATCCCCAATATGATACCGAGCGCCCTCATCAATATGGATCGCTATCTCGGCCTTGCTCCGATCTTCATTAAAGATTACATCAGCGATAAAAGCATTTACATCGAGAAAGCCTTTTTCCCGATAAAAAGTTTTTAGTCGTTCCAGATCAATCTGTAATTGCTGTTCATTATAATAAGAAGAAGAATACCAGTAGCTGGGCTGAGTTTTAATAATTTTCAGAAGCGGGTTTTTGGAAAATAACAACAGGGCCCGCCGGCGGGCAAAGTTTTTATTGCCGGTAAAAATAATTTTCTTGACTTTAACTTTCGGTCCTTCGTGAATCAAATAATAAACAAGTTTTCCCCGGAAACCATCTTCCACCCGGTGTTTCACTTCGACAAAAGGGAATCCTTTTTTCAGATATTCGCTCCGGATCCAATCGATATCCTGTTTTATAAAAAACGGATCAAAGGGCTGATCAGCCACGATCTTGAAATTTTCTCTGACGGTATTGGGTCTCAACTCCTTCATCCCGTCCACGATCACCCCTTCCACGTATTCATTTTCCCGAAAAACAAATATCAGGTTCAGGCCACCGTCCGGCCGGGACACCTGCTGGATATCAATATCGGCAAAAAGACCGGTCCCATGCAAACGTTGAATATCGCCATCCAGAATCGTGGAATCGAGTGGACTGTTCTCCTTAGACTGAATTTTATTGCGGATATGTTGAGGGTTGGTATGCGTCAGGCCGACCAGTTTTATTTCTTTGATTATTTTTTTTTCCGGAGTGGCGGACTGGTCCTGATCCGCCTGGGCCTGAACGACAGGTAAAAAAACCAGGCCGAGAAAAAAGATCAGGCCACTGACCAATAAAACGCGATATTTTTGAACCATCATTTATTGTTCCTGGTGAAAATTTTCAAACCGGGTGTATTCTTGCAGGAAAGTCACCTTAACTCGGCCGATCGGGCCGTTCCGTTGTTTGGCGATCTCGACCTCACAAATATTATGAACAGCCGGATTATTGGAATCATAAAGTTCTTCGCGGTAAAGCAATAAAACGACGTCCGCGTCCTGTTCGATAGCGCCGGATTCCCGCAAGTCGGAAAGACGCGGCCGAGGATGTTTGGTGTCCCGCTGTTCCGCGGCCCGGCTGAGCTGGGCCATGGCGACCACGGGAATATTCAATTCCTTGGCCAGACTTTTCAACGCGAAGGAAATACTGGCGATCTCTATCTGACGACTTTCCGCGCCTTTTAACTGCATTAACTGCAGGTAATCAACGATCAATATCTGAATATCGTAATCGGCCTTGAGACGCCGGGCTTTGAAACGCAGATCCTGAGGGGAAAGTTCCGAGGAATCATCAATAAAAATAGGGCTTTCCCGGAATGCCCCGGCGGCCAGTAATAAGTGATTCTTGGCCTCATCATCGATCATGCCTTTCCGTAAATGTTGACTGTTCACCTGACTATGCGCGCAAAGTAAATTCTGGACCAGCTGCTGATCGGTCACTTCCAAGGTAAAAATAGCCGCCGGTTTGTTTTCCTTCAGGGATATCTGGTCGAGCAATTTCAAGGCGAAACTGGACTTGCCCGTACCGGGTCGTCCGGCCACGATGATCAACTGGCCACCCTGCAAACCGCTCAGAAGATCATCCAGTTCAATCAGACCCGTCGGCATACCCAGCAGACGGGTTTTCCGATCGAATGACTCCATAATCCGATTTTTAAAAACATCATCCAGAATATCCTTGATCTGGTTGCTCTTTTCCAATTCTTTCCGACGGGCAATATCAAAAATCATTCGCTGGGCTTCGTTTAAAAGATCATTCGATTTAACGTTCGGCTGAACCGCCTGCCGGAGAATCTGATGGCAGGTCAACATAATAGACCGCAAAATATATTTTTCCCAGACGATCCGGGCATAATAATCGGCGTTGGCCGACGAAGGCACGGATTCCATCAGGGAAGTCAGATAATCGATACCGCCGACTTTTTCCAGAAGACCTTTCTGGCTTAATTCATCTTTCAGGATAACCACGTCGATCGCCCGGTGTTCATCCAGATGGAACTTAACCAGAATTTCATAAATAACTTGATGATAGGAGTGATAAAAAGATTCTGGACTGATCAGCCGATGGATATCCGCCAGGACCGAATTATCCAGAATGACGGAGCCCAATAAAGACATTTCCGCTTCAATATCATGAGGCGGCTGATATTCCGAGGTTATTTGTTTGTTGGTATTCGTAACGGTGGCCATGAAATTTAACTTTTTTCTTTTTTGGCGTCTTCCGACTCTTCGACCACCCAGAGCCGGCAGGTAGCGCTTACTTCCGAATGCAACCGGACGGTCACGCGATAAACCCCGAGTTCTTTAATGGGCATTTCCAATTCGATCATTCCCGGTTCGATCCCAACCGCTCCTTCCTGTTTCAAGGCGTCGATGATCAACTGGGGGCTGACGGCCCCGAAAAGAGTTCCATCTTCGTTGGCTTTAACTTCAATCGTGCACGATGTTTTTTCGATCTGAGTAGCTAGATCTTTAACGCCGGTTTTTAATTTTTCCGCTTTTTTAGACTGTCGTTTCTTTTCGTATTCCAGTTCTTTCAAATTTTGCGGGGTCGGCAGGGAAGCCAACCGATGGGGAAAAAGATAATTCCGGGCATAGCCATCAGCCACTCTAACCACTTCGCCTCTTTTTCCCAATTTATCAATATCCCGCCAGAGTAAAACTTCTTTCATAATCTTGGACTCCTAAATAAAAATATATCAGAAAAGTATCATCCCGTTAGAGATAGGTCGTTATTTAATAACGACCGTCGCATCGCATCAGCTCTAATGGGAGTTTGTTTTATTTTTAAAGTACTTTTGCCAGCAATCTTCGTGATCTCTAACGGGACACGCCGATCTTGATCGGGCTTGGAAATTCTATCCGATGTACGGCATCAGGGCCATGAAGCGGGATTGTTTGATGGCCTGGGTAATCATCCGTTGATGCTTGGCACAACAGCCGGTCCGTTTCCGGGACGATATTTTACCCTGCTGGTTACAATATTTCTGGATGGTAGCCACGTCTTTGTAATCGATCAGATCTATTTTCTGCTGACAAAAACGGCATTTTTTAACTTTGTGGAACTTCTGGTATTTTCTAAAAGCCATGCGATTCTCTCCTTCAATGAGCGTATAACTTACGTCGTCCCGTTAGGGCGCCGCTAAATTATCGGCGCGAATTGAACCCCGCTCTTTTTGTCAAAAGGGTTGGGTAAATTAAAATACTTTTTAAAAAGGGATATCTTCTTTTTCTTCCGGTGGTGCATCCGTCGCTCCGTCCTGAGAAGCAGGGGTTGATTTTCCCGTTGATCGGGCGCCGGCGCTTTCGCTCCGCGGACCGCCGATAAACTGAACGCTCATGGCCACGACCCGGATCTTCGAACGTTTCTGACCGTCTTTACCTTCCCAAGTATCCATTTCCAAACGGCCGTCGACAAACGCCGTCCGTCCTTTTTTCAAATACTCGGCACAATTCTCGGCCTGTTTACCCCAAACCGTAATATCAATAAAAACCGTGTCCTGTTTTTTTTCGCCGCTGCTGGTGGTATAAAAATTGTTGACCGCCAGGCCGAAACTACAAACCGGCTTGCCGTCCGGAGTATAACGCAGTTCCGGATCACGCGTCAAATTACCCATCAATAAAGCTTTATTAAAACTGGCCATGGTTAACTCCTCTGTTTGTTAATTACGAATAACCGATCAATTTGTTTGCCGGTATTATTTTTCCTTCACAGCTTCTTTTTTTTCGACGGTCTTTTTTTCTTTCGAACCCGGTGCGGGAGTCTCCTCCGATGATTTATTCATTCTGGCCATCATTTCCCGGGTGGCCCTCAGGATCAGAACCCGCAAAATAACTTCGGATAATTGACAGTCATTTTTTATTTTCGCAATACTGGCCGACGGAGCTTCGAAATAAACCAGCAAATAAGCGCCCCGTTTTTGCCGTTGCACGGGATAAGCTAATTTCCGTTCCGCCCATTTACTTTCTTTTAAGATCTTGGCTTCCTGCTTGGTCAGCAGATCACCCACATGTTTAACGGTTTTCTCCCAGTTGGTCGACGCCTGCGTAGGATCAACCAAGAATAGCGCTTCGTAAGTATTCAAGTTTTATCTCCTTTAATGAGCCCCAATCGGTTATCAGAGCGAATTAAGCCCCAAACCTTTTAACCTTATAAAGGCTCTTATGACCCTAATTAATTAGGGCGTATTATAACATCAAATATCACCAGAGTCAAATAAATCTCAGCCGGGGTTACAGTTTAATATTCCGGAAGAAATCATAGGCTTCTTGCGTATTGGTTATCCCCTGAATCAACTTTTTGTTCTCGTCCTTTCGCAAAACAAAAGATATTTCTGAGAGTAATTTTAAGTGGGTGACCGTTTCCCGATCAGCAGACAGGAATAAAAAAATAATATTTACCGGCTGGCCGTCGATCGACTCAAAATCAATCCCCTCGTCCTTTTTAATCCCTAAAGCGCAAATAGTTTTATCGGTCAATTCGGTCCGAATATGAGGAATGGCGACCCCGTCGCCTACTCCGGTTGATTGAATTTTTTCTCTGGCCATAAATTGCTTGAATAAAGCTGTTTTGGCCTTCCGGTCGATCTCCCGGTTCTCGACCAGACAATCCAGCATTTCGTTAATTGCCTGACTCTTATCACTGGCGGCTAACGGGATCCGAATGTTATTTTTCTTAATAACCGAATGCAATAATACCTTTTCCTGATCCAGGACTTTCCGCCCTTGCAAAGCATCTTTTTCACCAACCACCCATAATTTCCATCGTTTCAATGTCTGTTCGGCCGCCATAATTCCGCCGACCTCAAAAACAAGCATGGCCGGAATAACGATCTGGAATATCAGTTCCCCGCTTTTCGGCAGAGCAGTCTCCAGAAAAACCAGTTGAACCGCGGCTAACCCGGCCTGCGGCAACATCAACACCGGCAGATAACGGGTGATCTTAAGATCCTGACGCGTCAGTTGACAGCCGAACTTGGTTCCGAAATATTTACCCGCCCCGCGTCCGAGCAGATAAACACTGACATAAAACAATATTGACCAGTTGTACGCGGTCAGTTTAATGCTGGCGCCGACCAGCGCGAAAAAAATCAAGTTGATTATCGGCGTAATATTCCCGATGAATAAAGTATCAAATATCCGACGAGTATGAAAATTAGCGACGAGCATTCCAGCCGTTAAACAAGTAATCAGAAAAGGCATACCCATATTCCAGGCAATGGCCGAACCGGCGCAGACTATACCTAAGATAACCAGAAATATTTCCACCGACGGGGTCGGGGTCTCTTCAAAAATAAACCGCAAAAAACCCAAGCCGGTTTTTTCGGTACTCGGCGCCGGGGTCGTCTCGATTTTGGTCTCCTTGACAAAAAGTTTTAAACACAGAAAAACCACCAACCCAAGCCCCATCGCCAGAATAATCTCTGTGGCCATCTGGCTAACAATCTTTGTCGGGAGTAACAACGATCCTTGATCTAAACTCATCGCGATTTGGACAAAAACCGAAAACATGATGATCTGGATAACATTGCCGACCACCACGAGGGTGGCCGTTTTGTAACGCAGATCACCCTCAATCCCCATTTTATTTATCAGAATAAAAAGCGCCACCGGCGCGGTCGCCACGCTGATCGTTCCGATCAACAAAGCGTTAATTACCGAAAACTTGACCAGGTAAAACAAAAAAGAGATCAAAGCAAAAGTACAAAACACCTGGATCACCGCGATGATCAAAATAT
>DAOWBV010000179.1 GCA_030633885.1 Planctomycetota bacterium | reverse complement strand
CTTTTCATGAAAGGTTATTTAGGTTAATCAAAGGACTTTTCGTCACCTCAATTATTTTTGAAGTTAAATGATTCGCCGTTTTGCATCCACCAGTCTTCCCATTTTCGGATAGCCGGTTTCCTTTTTTCCGTTGCTTCGTAATGTTTGTAATCGAAGATTAAACCGGTCGTTTTGGAAAGACTGTCAAAAGCCAAGGCCCGGAGGCTGTCGTTTTCATTTTGCAGTAGTTCGATCATAACCGGGATGCCTCTTTTATCTTTCGATTTGATCAGGCCCTCGGCGACGACGAAGCAAAACTGTTGGTTCTCGTCGTCAATGCATTCGGCCAGCAGGGACGAAACGGACTGATCATCAAGGTTACCGAGGATCCGGGCGGCCGAAACGCGGAGGTTCGGGTCGTGGAGAAGATTTTTTATGATCGGGATGACGTGTTTGGGTTCGAGCTGGCTCAGGACGGCCTCGATTTTAGTCCGGAAATGCAGGTCCAGATCTTTCAGGTGAAAAGTCAGGGCGGTCACGGCCGCTTTCCCGAACGGCCGCAGGCGGGGGGCGATTTCTACCGGGTGCTTACCTTTTTCTTTCAGTTCGATGATCAATTTCTTTATCTCCGCGCGGCTCTGTTGCTGGGCGGGTTCGTTCATGTCCAACAGTCTTTTTCGGATAATACTGACTTCGAATTCAATGTCTTCCACGTCTTTCGCGTTTTTTTCGGAATTTTTCCGGACGGTCTGGAGTTGCTGATTGAGATTGATCGATTTTTGCTGCAGGGCTGTGATCTGATTTTGGGATTGATCCAGATCCCGGCGTAAACCGGCCGTGCAACCGGCGGTCAGGATGGCCAGGGTCAGAACATAAAAAAATATTTTTATCATTTGCTTATCTCCGTTTCCCGGGTTACTTAATCGAGACCTGACGCTGGCCTTTGGTCACCCGGCCGATAACGTACGCTTCTTCACCGCTTTTTTTCAGTTTTTTAATGATGGCATTAACATAATAAGGATCGACGATCAGGACCAGGCCGATGCCCATGTTGAAAACCCGGTACATTTCTTTGAGTGGAACGTTACCGGTTTGTTGGGTAACCGAAAAGATCGGGGGAACCGGCCAGGTGTTTTCTTCGATCACCACGGACGTGGACCGCGGTAGGATCCGGGGGATATTCTCAAGAAATCCGCCGCCGGTAATGTGGGCGATGCCTTTAATCACTTTTTTAGTCCGATAACGGTTCAACAGATCTTTCATCGGCTGAGCGTAAATACGGGTTGGTTCCAGTAGTTCTTCACCCAGAGTGCGGCCGAAATCGGGTATTCGGTCGGTTACTTTCTTTTTGGCTTTCTGAAAAAATACTTTGCGGACCAGCGAGTAACCATTACTGTGCAGTCCGTTTGAGGCCAGGCCGAGGACGATATCGCCCGGTCGAACCTTCTGACCGTTAATGATCCGGTTCTTTTCGACCAATCCGACGGCGAAGCCGGCTAGTTCGTATTCGTTCTTCTTATAAAAATCAGGCATTTCCGCCGTTTCTCCGCCGAGCAGGGCGCACCTGGCCTGGGTGCAGCCGGCCACTATGCCTTTCATTAGTTGGTGGAGGATCTCGTCGTTGATCTGGCCGATGGCAATATAATCCAGAAAGAAGAGCGGTTCCGCGCCCTGGACGATCAGATCATTAACGCTCATAGCTACCAGATCGATCCCGATGGTATCATGCTTATCCATCATAAAAGCGATCTTTAATTTTGTGCCGACCCCGTCCGTACAGCCGACCAGCACGGGTCGCTTATAATTTTTTCTGAATAATTGTCCGCGGGGATTGAGGGCAAAGAGTCCGGCGAACCCTTTCGGGTTGTCCAACACGCGCGGGTCATAGGTTCGTCTCATGAGCTTGACGATCCCGGACGTGAATTTTTCTTTGCGGTCGATATCAACGCCCGCATCTTTGTAGGTTAGTTTGTTAGCCATAGATTACGTTTTCTTTAAATGTTCATTGATTTCCCAGCGCCATTTTTCCGTTTCATCCAGGGAGAGGCAGCGCTGGAACAACCGGGCCGCGCGTCGAGGCTGGTCCAGATACCGGGCGATCACCCCGAGATAAAAAATAGCGTCCGGGTCGTCCCGGTCCAGTTTTAATATTCGGCTGAAAATTTTCCGGGCCTCATGAAGATCGTTCCTTAAATAAAGGGTCAAACCTTCCCGGAAAAGATCTTTTTTTCGTTCCTGCAATGAAGCCCGTTCCCGCCAGTAAACTATCCGGATGATGTCGAAAATATTATAAGCCCAGATGAACAGAGCGATCAGGATCAATAAATTACTTAGCTGTCTGGCTTCGGCCGGTCCCCAGAGAGTGGGGAAGATGATGAAAGCCAGGTCGACCAGGATGACAAAGGACAGAAAAAAAACCGTGCCCCGGAAGTAACGGCCCATGATAATTTGACCCAGACCGGGCAAAGGCAAGAGTGATAAGATTAAGGACAATGTTTTCATACTGAAATTATATTACTTCTGCCGATTTTATCAAGAGTTTTATCAACACGTTCAGATTGACGGATCGAAAGATTTTCGATCCGTCAATTAGTATTGGTTGGGGACAACGCATAGAAAGCGCAGTTGGTTGGGGCCGATATTCCGGAACTGATGTTTTTTGTCGGCCGGGACGTAAACCACGTAACCGGTAGAAAACTTTTTATTGTCTCCTTCAACGATCAGTTCGCCCTGGCCATCAACAATGAAGACCTCGTGTTCAAAGTTGTGAGTGTGAAGCGGGGTGTGTCCGTCTTTTTCTACTTCAAACAAGCGCATGGAAAAATGGGGGGCTTCTTCGGGTGAGATCAATAAACGCATTTTTACGTCCCGGGCTCCGGAGACATCGACCGGGTTTAAAGAGATATCTTTAGCCGGGGTTATTTTCATTTTTTTTTACCCTTATTTTTTTTATAAAGATAGATATAAATCACTATCAACGCCAGGCATCCAATAATTATCCAGGTGATTACTTGCGAAGAATAATATTTGATCAGGGCGGTATTGCCTCCGGCCCACCAGCCAATCAAGGTTAAAATGGTTACCCAGATGCCGGCGCCGATGGCGGTGTAGAGAGAAAATAGGGCGAAATTCATTCGGGACAATCCGGCCGGAAAAGAAATAATCTGTCGGATACCAGGTAATAACCGGCATATGAAAGTGGTTATTCCTCCGTGGCGGTTAAAAAAAGAACAAGCTCGTTCAAATCTTTCTTGAGAAAGGCCGACATAGGCTCCGTATTTTATGATAACGTTCCGGCCAAAAAAAACTGCCAGGAAGTAATTTAAATAAGCTCCGGTTAGACTACCGGCGGTGCCTAAAGCAATACACGAATAAAAATTAATTTTTCCCTGGGCAGCCAAATATCCCGCCGGGATCATGACCACTTCACTGGGGAAGGGAAAAAAGGAGCTTTCCAGGAACATTAAAATAAAAATTCCGGGATAACCCAGTTGTCCGATGCTATTAACGATCCAGAAGACAATAGACTCGATCATAATTAATTTTAGAGATAATAATTTGAATATAATGTTAGCACAACTAATGAATAATTCAAAATAATTTCGGCTAAAAGTTATTGACCGCTTGACATAACTCCTGCTGCAAGTATAATGATAGAGAAAGTTTGACAAAAAAAGCAACTAAGATATAATAGCGCCGTCAAAACTATACATTATTATAAACCGCTGGAAAAAGCTGGTTTTGGGTTTGTCCGCGAAAATCGGAAAGTGTTTTCAGGAGAAAAGGAATGGAAGAAAAAATCGTTATCGAGATCAATAATCTGACCAAGGTCTACACTTCTTTGTTCAGTCGCTTCAAGGTCAAAGCGGTGGATAACCTGAG
>DAOWBV010000163.1 GCA_030633885.1 Planctomycetota bacterium | reverse complement strand
ACTGAGAGGGAATCAGCGGAAAAACTTTACCAGGAAGCTTTGTTTTCACGCGAAGTCGGTGACCTGGGCGAGGCGCAGGTGACTTACGAAAAACTGATCGAGACTTACCCGGGTCATATTCTGGCGGCCGAAGCCCGGTTCAACGTTCAGCAGATTATTAAGATCAAAGGTGATCTTGATAAGTCCATTCAAGTGATCGATCGATATTGGCAGAAAAAAGAATTCACAAAAGCTAAAGAGCTATGTCAGAAGATCGTGACCGATTACCCATTGACCATCCAGGCGGAAATGGCGCGGGAAAAATTGGGGATCCTGCGGCAATCCGAAAAAATCCCAAGCGGGCTTGTCGCTTCGACCTTGCCGTCATCTTCATCGAAATCTACTGCGAATCCAAAAAGACCCGGGTTGGAGTGATCGATGGTTCAGCAACAATTAAACGGGATTCAGCAAGAGGCCAACCGGTTACTGGCCGGACAGAAATTTGATTCCGCCCAGCGACTTTACCGGGACTTCATAAAAAAATACAGTCGGCAGTACGACAATGTGACCGTTCTGGCCGGGATCGAAGCAGATCGGATCTGGAAAGATGTCTGGGCTGATTTTACTGAACAGCGCGGTCGGATCGATCATTTACTGGCCGAAGCTTTCTGGACGAAAAACGCCCATGCTCAAACGCTGGAAATCTGGCGGGGAACAGCCGAATGGGAAGCGGAATTTTTGGATCAGGAACGAAAAGATCTATTGCTGAAAATACTCGGGGAGGCCCGGATTTATTTCGACCGTCAATTGACTAAATGGCAGGGCCGGAATCCGGCCAAGACGATCCGTTTTTTAAGGGCCTGGATGCACTATACCTGGGATCCGGATGAGATCCAATCAGTTAACCGGCAGATCGAAGGGATAAAATATGAAAGGTCGGAAGAGTCTACTCCGGAAGCATTGGGTGCGATCCTGGGCGGGCAGGTTCAGGAGGACATAAAATGCCAGGATTGCGACGGCGGCCGGATCAAATGTTCGGGTTGCCAGGGCCGGACAGAACTGAGGGTTAACTGTCCGATCTGTGACTGGCTGGGTTTTACGTTTTGCCTGCGTTGTAAAGGAGACGGTTTTTACGCGGTCAACGAGGAAAAACTTAAACTGGCGGCGGAAAAGTTTTTAGCCGGTGATTAAGCCCGTTGGATTTTGTTTGCAAAGTTCAGGGCATTATATATAATGTAAGAAAATTTTTGGAGGTGAGTTATGTCATTAAAAGAAAAAGTGGAAGCAGCTTTAGAGAAAGTGCGCCCGGCCCTGAAGGCCGATGGCGGTGATATTGAGCTTTTGGATGTGAGCGAAACAGGTACGGTTAAGGTAAAGCTGACCGGCGCTTGCGGTATTTGTCCGATGAGTCAGATGACCTTGAAAATGGGCGTGGAACAGGTTCTGAAAAAAGAAGTTCCGGAAGTCAAAGAAGTCGTTTCTGAATAAAGTCATGTTCAAGCAAAAGACCGGAAAACTCTGGGTTGGTATTTCCGCGGCCGTGGCGCTAACGTTAATTCTATTCTGGGTGTTGGGCGCTGATTTACCTGATCGAATGGCCGGGGCGGCCCCGAAAAAAATTCTGCTGAAAAGCACTCTCGTGGAAAACAAGCCGGAAACCATCTTTTATGAGCTGGAAGCCGAAGCGGAAGTGACCATTCCTGTTCATCACAAGCATTCATCGATGAAGTTGTATTCAAAACTGCAACGGGAGATCAAACAGAAAGTTCTCAAGTTCGAAAAAAATAATATTATCAAGGTGGAACGGGAATATATTTCTTCCAAGATAGTCCGGCAGAAACGACGGCCCCGGCCCCGGCGTGATCTGTTCGATAAGAAAAAATTTATTATCGAAACAACCGGTGAGAGGATCGAGATCACCGGCGCTATCTCCGATCATTTAAAAAGCACGGTGTCCCCCAATGAAAATAATTATCGGCTGATCCTGCCCGGTAAATTAATGGCCGTGGGCGAAGGATGGTCGGTGCCGTCGGAAGACGTCCTGAAAATATTTAATTTCGCCAGTAGTAAACGCCGGATGGTCATCCATGGTTGTACGGAAGTCGGCCTGAAGGCCAGGTTTGACGGCGGGAAGATGACTTGCGCGTTGGCTGAGATCGAAAAAACGGATGAAGGTGACTACGGGGTGATCAAAATGGAGGGTGTTCTGGAGGGAGAAGATAACGATCTGGAAGTGAGAATAACCTTTACCGGCGTGGCTTTATTTGATATAAAAATTAAGCGGTTAACCCGGGTGGAAATTAAGGGTGATATTAAATTAGGCGGCCAGCAGCCTTGCCTCCTTCCCGGTGAGACCAGCGAAGTGGTTGGTGAAGGCAAAATAATTTTTAAGAGTGAATTTAAATAGGGTTTAATTCATCACCCCACACGGGTGTGGGGTGGTTCATCGAAGGAGGTAGAAATATGAAAAGAGTAATTGGTCTGATGCTGATTTTGATGTTTATGGTAGTGGCCTGTGGTGGTCCGAAGATATATCGTGAGGGGCAGGAAAAACCAAGAGATTTAAGTGGTCGTTGGAATGATACTGATTCAAAATTAGTGGCTGAGGAAATGATCAAGGATTCGTTGGCCAGGCCCTGGTTGGCTAATTTTCGCGCCAAGCATAGTAAAAATCCAACGGTAATCGTTGGAACCGTCTTGAACAAAAGCCATGAACATATTAACATAGAGACATTTATTAAAGATATGGAAAGAGAACTGACGAATTCAGGGAAAGTGACTTTTGTGGCCAATTCATTTGAAAGACAGGAAGTCAGGGCGGAAAGAAGCGAACAGGCTAATTTTTCCGACCCGGCCACGGTTAAGAAATTCAAAAAAGAGATCGGCGCTGATTATATGTTAAAAGGGACGATTAACACTATTCTCGATTCCAAAAAAGGGATAAAGGTTATTTTTTATCAGGTTGACCTGGAATTGATCGATATCGAAACAAACGTCAAAGTCTGGCTCGGGCAGAAAAAATACCGCAAAGTCATTGAAAGATAGGGTCATCGTATTTTTTGATGATATATTAATCTTGTCAAATAAGATTCATTTTTCGGGGCAATGATGCTCCGGGAAATGAATATTTTCGGGCGAGCACCTCAAGTATATTAAACGGCCTGGCTTTGGCGAAAAAGCCGATATGTCCGCTGAAAACCAAAAGAAACCATCACCCAATGATAAAGTTAAAATTGTTACCAATATTAATTAGCAGCTGTTTTTTTATTGGTTGCGGTTCGGTCACGTCGCATTACCGGCAAGTGGAAGACCATTATAAGACGGGTCGATTTAAAGAAGCCGGTCAGGTGATCGAAGCTAACCGGGAAGGTTACGGGGATCGCAATGCCGTCCTGTATTATATGGATAAAGGGATGACCGCCCATTTAGCCGGCGAGCTTAAAAAAAGCAACGAATATTTAACCCTGGCCGAAGATACGATCGAATCGCTTTACCGCAAAAGTATCGCCCGGGGTCTGGGGTCCATGTTGACCAATGAGAATATTTACCCTTACGAGGGCGAAGATTTTGAAAAGGTCATGTTAAATATTATTATGGCTTTGAATTATATTTATCTGGGCCAGCCGGGTGAGGCGCTGGTCGAGGCGAGAAAAGTAGATCATAAACTGAATGTGTTAAATGATAAGTATGAAGAAAAAGATGTTTATAAAGAAGATGTTTTGGCCCGCTATCTCAGCGGTATCCTTTATGAGGCTCAAGGAGAGATTAATGACGCCTTGATCGAATACCGAAAAGCTTATGAGATCGGGCAGACGTACCGCAAAGATTACGATACACCGATTCCGCCCTACTTGAATAAAGATCTCCTGAGAATAACCGAAGCGCTGCATTTTAACGAGGAGTTCCAAAAGTACAAGAACAAGTTTTCCGGCACGAAGTGGGAATCGTTGAAATCTTTAAGGAAAAAAGGGGAGTTAATAGTCTTGATTTTTAACGGCCAGGCGCCGATCAAGGAAGATTATTTTATTGACGCGATCATTCCGGAAGGAAAGGAATGGGAGGGAGAAATAGTTCGAGTAGCTTTTCCTAAATTTGTTCCCCGCGATCCAGCAGCGGATTACTTTAATATTAATCTTGGAAATAAAGCCGGAAGTCATCGGACTTATTTGATAGAAGATATTACGGCCATTGCCCGAAAGAATCTGGCCGACCGGATAAGCCGGATTCGGATCAAAGCGATTGCTCGGGCCATCACGAAATATATCGCCGGCCGGAAATTAAGAAACGAAGCCAAAAAATCAGGTAATTTTATTGTTTCCGGATTGACCTGGTTGGGGACAAATGTTTATGCGGTTGCTTCAGAACAATCGGACAAACGAAGCTGGCGGACATTGCCGGCCCAGATACAAATCAGTCGTATTGTTTTAGACCCGGGTGAATACCATATTACCATT
>DAOWBV010000221.1 GCA_030633885.1 Planctomycetota bacterium | reverse complement strand
TTCTTTTGAAGAAGCAAAAGAAGAGATGGCTGAACAGAAAGAAGAACCAGAAACTCCCCAAGAACCGGAAACCAGAAGAGTAGAAATTGTCAAGGAAATTGAAACTCATCCTAAAATCAAAGCTACTTGTGAAAAATGTGATAACAAAGAGGCTTATTACTGGACCCAGCAGACTCGTGGCGCCGATGAACCGGAAACCCGTTTCTTTAAATGCACTAAATGTGAACATACTTGGAGAGAATATTCTTAATGACCTACTTAGAAGTTCACCAAACCTTAACTGACTCCAAAGAATTTAAGGACTGGGAAAAAAAGTTTCCTCAAACTTACCTTTCTCACTTCTATTGTCAGCTAGATTCCTCTTTCAAACAGAAATCCTCTTGGGAAATTGGTTTTTATGACAAAAAAACTGATAAGATAGCTATTTTCCAGGTAGAACCGGGAGAGGCGATCCTGCAGGAAAGAAATGATCCGTTGCCGGTATTCTTCCGGTTTTTTCAGAGTGATTTTTTTTCTGTCGGCCAGGTTGTTAATCGTATCAAAAATCTGGGCCAGGGCAAAATCAGTGATCTTGTTCAGGGAAAGATTGATCAATACTTTTGTCTGGATGATCCGGATGATGCCCAGTGTCTGACGGCGCAGGGCGTAAGGATCCTGAGAACCGGTCGGTTCCAGGTTTAACACGAAACAGGCGGCCAGGTTATCGAATTTTTCCGCCAGGGAGAGAAAGATACCGGGCAATGATTTAGGTAAGACATCACCGGCAAAGCGGGGTAAGTAATGTTCTTTGATCGCTTCGGCCACGTTTTTCGGTTCCCGTTGTTGGCGGCTGTATTCATAGCCCATCACACCCTGAAGATCAGGGAATTCGCCGACCATTTCGGTCAGGAGATCTGTCTTGCAAAGTTCGGCGGCCCGAACAGTATCTTTCGTAATGCCGTCATCGGTTATTTTGGATTCTTCAGCAATAAACCGGCTTAGGTTTTTTAAACGGTCGGTTTTTTCGGCAAAGGAACCGAGCGTGCCTAAAAAGGCGATATCTTTAAGCTTTTCCTGCTTAGTGACGAGCGGATGTTTTTTGTCCTGTTCCCAGAAGAATAAAGCGTCGGCCAGGCGGGCTCGCAGGACCCGTTCGTTACCTTCACGGATCAGTTTATTCCGGTTCGGGGTGTTATTGGTGACGACAATAAATTTTGATAAAAGAATCCCGCGCCGGTCCCGGACCGGGAAATAACGCTGATGATTTTTCATGGCCGAAGCCAGTACCGGTTCCGGCAGGACCAGATACTTTTTATCGAAATCGCAAATCATAACCGTCGGGTATTCGACCAGGTTGGCGACCTCGTTGAGGAGAATCGGTTCGTTTATCTGCCAGCCGTATTTTTTCTGCAATTTATTGATCTCGTCAGTGATCTGGCGTTTTCGTTCTTCCTCGTCGACGAGCACGTACGCCTTTTTTAATTTTGTTTTATATTCGGACCATTTGGCTGAGGTGACCGGAATGTTTTTATGATTAGTCAGCCAGGGATGGCCGCGGGTTTTATTGCCGGTGGTCACCCGGTCCAATTTTACTTTTAAATGTTTTTGACCCAGGACCGCCATCAGGTATCGGATGGGCCGGGCAAAGGAAAGATTTTTGGTCGACCACCACATGGATTTCGGAAAAGCCATTTTTTTGATAAACGGTTCGATCAGCCGGCTCAGGATGAGTTCGGTCTTTTCGCCTTTGGTGGTCACCCGGGCGACACAGACTTTTCCTTTGGGTGTTTCTTTTGATTGTATTTTTGAGGGAGCCAGTTGATAGCGTTTGGCGAACCCGAGCAGGGCCGGAGTGGGTTTATTATTCTGGTCGTAAGCGGCACTGACCCGGGGACCGGTGATCTCCCTGGTGACGGCCGGTGTTTGGGCGGGTAATCCGGCCACGCAAAAAACTATCCGGCGCGGGGTGGCCGTAGCTTTGATTGATTGGTATTCCAGCGTTTCTTTAGTCAGTAATTGGCTGAACGTGTCGCTGAAGGTATCTAATTGTTGCCGACTGATATAACCGGCCAGTAATTCTTCGGTCCCGATCTCGAGTAAAAAATCAGGCATACTGAACTCCGTATTGTTGATTTACTGATCTCCTCCCCCTGGATGGGGGAGGCTGGGTGGGGGTGAATACAGTTAGCACCCTCCCCTAACCCCTCCCATCAAGAGAGGGGGATTTTTAAGATTGACCTAATCTATCAAAAATTATTTCCGAAAGCAAGATAAAATAATCCCTCGCAAAGCAAGGGATTATCCTGATCCGCTTAATCCGCCGAAGGACGGATCAGCCTT
>DAOWBV010000075.1 GCA_030633885.1 Planctomycetota bacterium | reverse complement strand
ATGAAATATAATCCTAAGATAAACGAAACCCTGGCCGGGCTGAGCGGTTTTACCCGTCTGCATCCTTACCAACCGGCCGAAACAACCCAGGGAATGCTGGAGATAATGGCTGATTTGTCTGATTACTTAAAAGAGATCTCCGGTTTGGCTGAGGTTACTTTGCAACCGGCGGCCGGAGCTCATGGGGAGTTTACGGGCCTCAAACTTATCCGGGCTTGTTTGGCGGAGCAGGGCGACCAGCGCAAATATGTCCTCATTCCCGATTCGGCGCACGGGACCAATCCGGCCAGTGTCATGTTCTGCGGTTATCAACCAATCGAAGTCAAGTCCGATGATTGCGGTAACATTGACCTGAATGATCTTAGATCAAAATTGAATCCCGAAGTAGCCGCTATTATGCTGACTATTCCCAATACGCTGGGATTATTTGATCAGAATCTGAAAGAAATCACTGATCTCATTCATAGAAATGGGTCATTTGTCTATATGGATGGGGCGAATCTCAATGCTTTAATGGGGATTGCCAAGCCCGGTGATTTCGGAGTGGATGTCCTGCATTTTAATCTTCACAAGACTTTTTCTACTCCGCATGGCGGGGGTGGTCCTGGTTCCGGACCGGTCGCCGCCTGCAAAAAATTAGCCCCTTATCTGCCGGTTCCGCTGGTCAAAGAGACAAAAGGTATTTTTCGCTTGGATTATGACCGCCCCAAATCTATCGGTCGGATCAAAGGTTTTTACGGTAATGTTGGGGTGGCTTTCAAGGCCTACCTGTATATAAGGACGTTGGGGCCGGAAGGAATTAAAAAAGTCAGCGAAATGGCGGTACTCAATGCCAATTATATCGCCGCCCGGTTAAAAAAATATTATCGGACTGTTTGTGATCGAATTTGCATGCATGAATGCGTGCTGACTGGCGAATGGCAGTTAAAAAAGTCCGGGGTCAGGACCCTGGATATTGCTAAACGCCTGCTGGATTACGGGTTCCATCCGCCGACCATTTATTTTCCTTTGATCGCTCACGAGGCCTTGATGATCGAGCCGACCGAGACTGAATCCAAAGAGACCCTGGATGCTTTTATTGAAACAATGATCAAGGTCGCGGAAGAAGCCGAAAAAGTTCCGGAGTTAGTGAAATCCGCTCCGCATACTCGTCCCGTGACACGGCTTGACGAAGTGAAAGCAGCGAGAGAGTTAGTGTTGAGGTGGGATAAAAACAGGTGAACGGGTAAAGGTTATGAGGCCAGTTTGGTGTAGAGGTTAGGGTATGGGTAAGGTGAAACTAAAACACCAACGACCTAACCTTTAGCCTACACAGGCATCTTGACCCTAACCAATTAACTCAACCAAAGTTTAAAATATTTATGCCAAAGAAAATCATAATAATAGGTGGCGGTACAGCCGGTGCTTCGGCTGCCTTTGCTGCCCGAAAAGCCGATCGGAAAGCGGAGATTACCGTGTTGGAGCAGGAATCTTATCCGACCTATTCCCGTTGCGGTTTGCCTTTTGCCATTAAGGGGATTATCCCTTCGCTTGAAAATCTGATTGTCTTTCCGGATAAATTTTTTCGGCAGCAGAAGATTAACCACATCAAAGAAGTCACTGTAAAAAAGATTATTCCTGATAAAAAAACCGTGGTGGCCGATCAGGATTATAATTATGATTCTTTGGTTATTACTGCCGGTTCGTCACCGGTAAAATTACCGATTCCCGGCATTGATTTGCCGCATGTTTTGACCTTGCGGACTATTAATGACGCGAAAAAAATAGTTGAATCAGCTCAATCTTCTAAGTCCGCGGTCGTCATCGGGGCTAGTTTTATTGGGATCGAAGTCGCTGAGGCCTTGAAATCTAAAGGCTGTGAAGTAACCTTGGTTGAGGCCGCCCGGACTATGTGGCGGGTGGTTGATGAAGATATTGGTCGTTTGATCAATCAACATTTAACCGAACAGGGGATAAAAATACTTGAGAAAAGTCTGGTGACTGGGATCGAAGAGAAAAAAGTTTTACTGAAAGATCAAACAATTGAGGCGGATATAATTATCGTTTCGGCCGGAGTAAAACCTAATGTTACGTTGGCTAAAGAGGCTGGTTTGGATATTGGCCAAACCGGTGGCATCAAAGTCAATGAAAGATTGGAGTCTAATTTAAAAGATATTTACGCGGCCGGTGATTGCGCTGAAGTTGTTTCAGCGTTGACCGGTGAGCCGATCCTGATTGGCCTGGGTACGATCGCCGCCCGGCAGGGCGTGGTCGCCGGAGCCAACGCGATTGGTGGCGATAAAAAAGCGCCGCCGGTCCTTAATTCGTCGATTTTGAAGACGTTTGGACTCGAGATCGGCAGTGTCGGTTTTACCGAACAGTATTTACGGGAGAAGCAGTCCGGTAAACTTGATCCGGTCTCAATGTTAATTAAATATCCTTCCTTGCCGCACTATTATCCCGGCGGGGTGGATATTCATATCAAATTGATGGCGGACAAAAAAACTCATCGGCTGATCGGGGCGCAATTACTTGGTAAAACTTCTATTGCCCCGCGGATCAATACGTTGGCCTTGGCGGTAGAAAAAGGGATGACGATCGAAGAGTTGACCCAGAGTGATTTTTGTTATTCCCCGCCGGTGGCCGATGTCTGGGACCCGATCGCCATTGCCGCTCAAGCAGTCTCAAGAAAACTGGAAAAAATTTAAATCATTCCACAGTATAATAACGGGAGGTAAAAATATGTCGAATGTACAAAAAGTCGGTGAGGTTTATAAGTGTGAAATTTGCGGTAATGTGGTGGCCGTAAAAGAAGTTGGCGGCGGTGAATTAGTTTGCTGTGAACAGCCAATGAATTTACAGAGCAATTAAAATGAATGTCATTCACTTCGAATTTTAAAGGGGGGAAAAATGATTGTTACCAATACGGAAACAGTACCGGGACACACTATCAAAGAACATCTTGGATTAGTTCAAGGTAGTACGGTTAGGGCAAAACATGTTGGCCGTGATATTATGGCGGGATTAAAAAATATCGTTGGTGGAGAGCTTAAAGGGTATACTGAATTGCTTAATGAAGCTCGACAAGAAGCTTTGAATAGAATGCTGGAAAATGCTAAAAAGCTAAAGGCTAATGCGGTTGTTAATGTCAGGTTTGCGACTTCATCGGTAACACAAGGTGCCTCGGAATTGTTTGCTTACGGGACCGCGGTCACTATCGATTAAATAATTAACAAACAACTAGCATGCGGGAGATAATAATGATCGATATAGGCGTGACTTTAACTCTTTTACTTATCGGGTACATTTCCGGGAAGATTTTAGAACGAAGACATTTTCGCCGTTTAATATCTTTAGAGGCAGCTTATCTGCGTGAAATTACCGTGACTAACTTAAGAAATAAACCGTTGGCGGGAGAGGTTGAAAAAGCATTTTTATGCATGGGTAGCGTTGTCGTGGCTTCAGACTATTTTAAAACGTTTGTGGCCTCGTTGAAAAAACTAATTGGTGGTCGAATTAGGTCATTCGAGAAGATGGTTGAGCGAGCGCGAAGGGAATCTTTGATTCGGATGATCGAGAATGCCCGGGAAAAGGGCGTGGATGAAATATTGAATGTTCGTTTTGAGACTTCCACTACCGCCCGGGGTGCTCATAAGAAGGGTGTTCCTTGCGTGGAAGTTTTGGCTTATGGTACGGCCGTTAAATATAAAAAGTAGATGAGGATTTCCAGATTTTTTTTTACTTTTCTATTGGCTATGGGTGGCGGTCTCTTTGCCATTTTGGGTGCTTTCATTAAGGAATTACAACTGACTTCAGGTCTTTCTCTATTCCTTATTGCGCCAGCTATCGAAGAAGTTATCAAGCCGGTTGGTATCTATTATTTGTTGAATAAAAAAATATCCTTCCTTTATTCGAAGTTACACATTGTGACTCTCGCCATGGTATCAGGACTTGTTTTTGCTACTTTAGAAAACGGTGTGTACATATTCATCTATTTTCCTTTTATCCCGAATGTGACACCCGGTTTAATTATGTTTAGATTAGTTGTTTGTACTGCGTTACATGTTATTTGTAGCGGCATAGTCGGGATTGGATTGGCTCGACAATGGGAGGATCTTAAGTCCGGGAAAAAAGAAAAATTTGAACTTGAAAATAGCCTTAAATATATAATCGCGGCGATTGCTATCCATGCTACTTATAATACCACCATGTATTTTTTAGAAATAAGTAACGTTAAACTTTACTGAAGCATATCGTCGCGATTAAATTGAAAAGTTAACTGTTGTTATCTTTCACTTCATAAGCCAGGAAACGGCGCGATTCTTTATTCAGGGTGATTATTGAAGCTAGCGCGGTGATTATGCCGCAGGCCAGATAAATAAGCGGAATATTTTGGTTGACCATATCTGTTATCACACCGGTTAATCCCATAGCAATAGGGGTGAGGCCGCCGGTCAAAGTGCCCAGGAATCCAAAAACCCGGCCCCTAATTTCAGAAGGGGTGGATACTTGTAAAATGGTAAGAATGATAATGTTAGTTACGCCACTCATGACGCCGATAATAAATATAAGTATTAAGGCTTGCCAGGTGATATGAACACTTCCCAGAAGTCCGATACTGATACATTCCAAAAATAAAAAAATGGTGAACCAATTACTTCTCCTTTGACCGGAAAATTTTATCGTCCCCGCTATGAAGTAACCAAGCATTGATCCCAGTCCGATAGCCGCCAGTAAAAATCCAAACCATTCCGGGCCGGTCATCAGAAAATCCTCGACATAAAAAGGTAAAAGCAACCCGATCGGGGTGAGAAAAAAGTTCAGGAAAGCAAAGACCAAAACTAAGTTTCTTAATCCGGCCCGTTGCCAAATATAATGGAATCCTTCCAATATGTCTTTTTTCAGTTTAACTAAAATGCTTCCCGACTCACTTTTTTTAGAGACAACCTGAGGGATTCGGATAAAACATTCGCTGATCGCTGAAAATATGTAAGTTACTCCGTCAACCAGAAAAAGGACCGGCGCGCCCAGGAGCTTAAAAAGTATTCCGCCTGTTCCCTGTCCGATAAACATGGAGATCTGGACAGAAAATTGATTCAAGGAGTTCGCCGCGGCGACCTTATCTTTGGGAACCAGGTCAGGAATGGAGGCCGAAATCGCCGGGGTGAAAAAAGAGCTGACTACGCCACCCAGAATAGCGACCACAAAAAGCCAGGCCAGGATCAGGTTGGTTTCTTCCGGTTGCCAGAACATCAGACCGGCCAGGGAGAGGACCGCGATGCCTTTTAATGCGTCACTGATGATAATGATCAGGCGGCGGGAGTGGCGATCGGCGATAACGCCGCCGATGGGTCCCAATATTACCGACGGTAGCATGGAGACCATCATGATCAGGCCCATCATGGTGGCCGAATTGGTCGCGCGTTTTAACCAGAACATCATGGCGATAAAAAACGCCTGGGAACCTATCTGGCTGACCAGTTGTCCCTGCCAGAGCAGAAAGAAGTTCCGGTTCATTAATTTCCTTGGTTCTTCAATCATTTTTTTTGATCCACATAACGTATTCAATATTTTTACCTTTTTCGCCGACAATAGGAGATTCGGAGATATCCCTGATTTTAATACCGGATTTTAACAGGTCTTGCCTGACTTTTCCCACAGTCCGGTCCATGAATTCAGATTGGAGTTTACCATTCCGGAGCCAGGATTTTTCCGCTTCGTAATGTGGTTTTAACAGGGAAACGATGTCGCCGTCATCTTTCAGCAGTTCCAATGCGTGGGGGACGATCAGCTTTTGGCGTGTCCAGCCGACATCAATTGAAATAAAGTCGATTTTTTCCGGTAACTGAACATGTAACGCGTTAGTTCGTTCCAGGGTGACTACTTGCTTATTTTGACGTAGTTTCCACTCTAAAACTCCGTACCCGGTATCGACTGCATAAACCTTAGCCGCGCCGTTTTGAAGCAGGCAGTCAACAAACCCGCCTGTACTGCATCCAAGATCCGCGCAAACTTTACCCGAGACGTCTATTTTGAATGTATTCAGGGCGTGCTGTAATTTTTGTCCGGCCCGGGAAACAAATTTTTGGAACATAAGCGTTGATAATATAACACAAATATAAAATGTCAATGTATTTTAACTTTACGTGCTATTCATCAATTCAATAATACCTTGCCACTTTAAAAGTCACTTGATATAATAAAAAATTCAGGATTTTAATAAGATTCCCATGAAAATTACTATCAAGATAAACAGTTATTTACAACAATACGTGGATGGGCAGGAGGAAATCAGTCGGGAGATTGAACCGGGTAGCACGATAAAAAACATCCTGGACTCTTTTGAGTTTCCGGAAGGGACAAAGTTTCTGACCCTGATCAACGGAGTTCATCAATTGCTGGATTACGTGTTAAATGATGGAGATACCCTGGCGGTTTTTCCGCCGCTTGGAGGAGGGTAAATATGCACGGTTGGATGGGAAAAATGGCGGAAGTGGATCTAACGACCCGTCAGGTAAAAATCATTAAAGGTGATCCGGAACAGTACAAAGTTTATCTGGGTGGCCGCGGACTCGGGGCCCGGATCCTTTATGACCGGGTCGATCAGAAAATAAAGCCTTTTGATCCGGAGAATTGCCTGGTTTTTACGGTTGGCCCGCTGACCAGTACCAGCGCGCCGACTTCCGGCCGCTTCAGCCTGACGACCAAATCACCGCTGACCGGAACGATCTGCGAATCCAGTTCGGGTGAAAAATGGGGTTGGCAACTGAAAAAATGCGGGTTCGATGCCCTGATCATCCACGGTTCGGCCAGAACGCCAACTAATATTATTATTAATAATGACCGGATCGAATTCAAAGACGCGTCGGATTATTGGGGGCAGACTGTTTCGGCGACCAAGAAAAAAATACTATCACAATATGGCCGGAACGCTGATTTTTTATCGATCGGTCCGGCCGGCGAAAATAAAGTTTTGATCTCCTGTATTATGAATAACGGTCTCCGGGCGTTGGGGCGCGGCGGGTTGGGCGCGGTCATGGGTAGTAAAAACCTCAAGGCGATCGTGATTAAGGAATCCAGCCGGACAGTTCCCGTGGCTGATCCGGAAAAAATGAAGTTCGTCGTAGCCGAATCAAACAAGATGCTTCGGGCTCATCCGATCACCTCCAAGGGCCTGCCGGAATTCGGCACTACCGCTCTGGTTAATATTATCAATGAGGCCGGTATTTTTCCGACTAAGAATTTTCAGCAGAGCCAGTTTCAGGACGCGTCTAAGATCTCCGGTGAAACGATCGCCAAAAAAATATTTGTGAAACGGACCGGTTGCGCCGGTTGTTTTATCCAGTGCGGTCGGATCACCCGGACCAAACAGAACGAAGGAGAGGGACCGGAATTCGAATCGGTTTGGGCCCTGGGCGCCAATTGCGGCGTCGGTGATCTGGAAACCGTGGCCAACGCGGCTTATTTGTGCAATGAATTAGGGATGGATACTATTTCCACCGGTGGAGTGTTGGCCTGCGCCATGGAACTTAATCAGCGCGAGAAAATAAAGATCGACTTGAGATTCGGTGACGGGAAAAAGATCCTGAAATATATTGCCAAGATCGCAACCCGGGAAGGGATCGGGAATGAAATGGCTGAAGGCAGTAAACGTTTTGCCAAAAAATACAAGTCCGAAGCCTATGCCATGCAGGTGAAAGGGTTGGATCTGCCGGCCTATGACCCGCGGGGCAGTCAGGGGATGGGTTTGAGTTACGCCACTTCACCGCGGGGAGCTTGTCATCTGAAAGGCGGTTACATGATCGGGGCGGAGATCCTGGGAGCGCCGAAAATGATTAATCGTTTTACCCGGACCGGGAAAGGTAGTTACCTGGCCGAAGTCCAGAACCAGGAAGCGGTGATCGATTCGGTCATTGCCTGCAGATTTGCCACTTATGCCCTGGGCGCGCCGTACTGGGCCCGTTTGTTGACGGCCGTGACCGGAATAACTTATACCGGGGAAGATCTGATGACTTTGGGTGAACGGATCATTAATCTCGAACGGCTTTATAACCTGCGTGAAGGGTTTACTTGCAAAGATGATACTTTACCTAAGAGATTAATGCGGGAAAAAGTATCGAATGGTCCGGCCAAAGGACAAGTGGTTGATCTGAAACCGATGCTGGAAGAATATTATCAATTCCGGGGTTGGGATACTAAAGGGGTGCCGACCAAAGAGAAATTAAAAGAATTAAACTTGTAACCACGGATGAACACAGATAGACACGGATAATATTATTGTGGCGAAAAAGTTTAAACATAGTGAAATAACTGAAAAAATATTAGGCGCTGCTTTTGAAGTCCATAATACTTTGGGTTGTGGTTTTCTAGAGAAAGTATATGAGAACGCATTGATTGAAGAATTAAGATTGCGAGGAGTAAAAGTCGAGGCCCAAAAAGAGATACAAGTTTTTTACAAGAACAAGAAGGTGGGGACTTATATAGCCGATTTAGTGATAGAAGGCAAGGTGATTGTTGGGTTAAAAGCGGTCGAAAGTATTAGTACCGTACATATGGCCCAAGTGCTGAATTATTTAAAGGCTTCGGGATACGAGGTCGGGCTTATTTTAAACTTCGCTAAAACTAAATTAGAATATCAAAGATTTGTCTGGTGAATCAGTGTTTATCCGTGTGTATCTGTGGTTATAAATTTGGAGAAAGATTATGCCCAAAAAAAAATATCAGGACATTTACGCGGAATTTAAAAAGATCGGACACATTATCTTTTTAGCCGGGTTAAATAATTCCCATAGCGGGAATATGTCTTTACGGGTGGGCAACCGGATCCTGATCACCCGGCGCGGCTCAATGCTGGGGTTTTTAAATGATGAGGATATCATTGAGACCGGGATTAAAGAGAATGATAGCAGTATCGCCCTGGCTTCGACCGAAGTCGGAGTTCATCGGGCGATTCTTACCCGGACTTCGGCGTTGTCGGTAGTCCACACGCATTCTCTGACGGCGACCGCGCTTTCCATGGTTATGGATGAGATCGTTGCGGTCGATGTTGAAGGAT
>DAOWBV010000237.1 GCA_030633885.1 Planctomycetota bacterium | reverse complement strand
TCGATTTGGATATCACCCCCTCGTTTGGCCTGCCAGCGGGCGATCTCTTTATGAGCGTCGATCCATTTTTTTAAACGAGCGGTTTCGGTTGGGATCTGAGCTCTGTTCCGGCGCACCTGGCTGAACATGATCAGGCTGGTGATCAACAGGCCGAAAGTCAGCCCGAAAAATATAAGTAAGATCAGTTTCCAGTTTTCAGCCCGTTTCATTGGTAGGTTATCCTTAAAGGGGCCGTAAATTTATTATCTTTAGTCCGCTTGGTCACGTTCCCGCTGAAGCGGGCGGTAAAAGTGGGTGAATTATCGATCGCCTTGCGGATATTATCCGCGTCCGTGCGTGAACCAACCACCATTGTCAGTGTCATGTTTTGCTGGGTGATCCGCAGGTTTGTCATTTTCCACTGGATCCGGCGCGGGACCAGCTTCATCACTTCATTCCAGATGTCCAGGGTTGATTTCAGCTTCACTTTCGTGTTACTGCCTATGCCTCCCTGAAGATCTTTGATCTTCTTTCCAAAAATACTTTTTATTTCGTGGTCGGATCGTGATAAAAGTCGGTTGATATCCGCTTCTTTTTTTTCGGGAAAGATCTTCTGAATCGTTTGTCGTTGGGCGGACTGAATTCGGTCGATGATCTTTTTTTTCTGCCCGCCGACCATGATCAGATAAAAAAGCAGTAGGGTAGTTGTGGCCAGCATCAACAGGGCGCAGGTCAATAATGGTGTTTTAATTCTTTCCAATGATCCCTGGAAGACAAATTCTTCTTTTCGCAGGTTGATTTGATGAGCCCGGTGACCCAGACCGCTGAGCGCCAGGCCGATGGCCGCGGCGCCTTCGGTTTTCAGTTCCGGATCTCCGGCGCCCGGTCCGGTTGGTATGTTCCCTACCGGATCAAAGGCTTCGACCGGCGCGCCCAGATCTCCGGCTCGATCGGTCAGGAGCGACGGTGCGCTTGACCAGGGACCGGAGATGTATATTTTTTTTATCTCCCGGGCATGGGGGAGTGAAGACAATGATTTCTTTATCTCTAGGATCATTCGTTCCAGGGCGTCCTGAGAGGATTCACTCGGCTGGCCGTCTGTTAAGTTTGAATATTGATCCGGTAACCGGATGATGCGTGAAAAAACGACCATTCCGTCCCTCAGGGCTAAAACTTTTATCGTCCCGGCGCCGCTGTCCAGCAAAACACAGGGTTCGGTCGCGTCCGGTTGGTGCCAAGAAAATGTGTTCAGGAGCGCGAAAATGTCAGATTCTATCCTGATCGGTTCCACGCCTTTCTTTTGAAATACTTCCAGGATTGACTTGATCAGCTCTTTTTTGCAGGCCAGCGTTATTAATTTCGCTTTGTCCTGGTCGGTTGGATTGGTTAAGTAATAATCAGAGATGATCTCTTCCACCGGCAGGGGCAGATGCTTTTCCAGTTCGAATTTCAGTGTTTTTTCTATTTTCCGGGTATCCCGGAAAGGTAAGGTCACGTTTCGAAGCATGATATGGTAAGCCGGGACGGAAACGATAATATTATCTTTCGCGGAGATCCGATTTAAAATATTCTCCAGGGCCGGGGCGAAATCACGGTGTCCGTCCTGATTTTGAGGGATCTCTTCCCGGTAAAAGTCTTTAATGACCGGATTTTGGCCGGAACCGGTCATGGTCACCGCCCGGATAGCGTGTGTACTGATATCGATCCCGATCGCTTGGGGCATATTTACCTCTTTTTGAATAACGAATTTACTTTATAGCATAATCTTTTCGGGATAGCAACGGTTTTTGTGAAAATTAGTATTGACAAAATCAGATCATTGGCTTATATTATATTAAGTTCGGGTTGGTATTAAAATTTCGATTGGAGGTTACGGATCAATATGAAAAAAAACCATTCTGTTAAAACTAATTCTGCTTTTACTCTTGTCGAATTAATGGTCGTCATTGTTATTTTAGGTATTCTGGCCACGATCGTCATT
>DAOWBV010000225.1 GCA_030633885.1 Planctomycetota bacterium | reverse complement strand
TACTTTTTTGATCTCGCCTTCGATTTTCATTTTACCCCCGTTATATTATCTGATCACATTTTATCTGCTATGAAATATTTCAGAAGACAAGCTATTCTAAAACCTCCCTGATACTTTTGAGCAGTTCGATCACGGTATAGGGTTTGTTTATGAACTTATAGCCTTTTTCAGAAATAGTCTCCTGCTGTGATTTGTGGTTGGTATAACCGCTGTTCATGATCACACGCAGTTCGGGTTGTTTGGACAGTAATTTTTCAACCATGTCTAAACCGTTTTTATCGGGCAGGACCACGTCGCTTAAGACCAGATCGAATTTACCCCGCTCTTGGGCAAAGACCGCCAAGGCTTCTTTGACGGTCGAGGCGGAAAATATTTTATACCCTTTTTCGGTCAAGACCTTTACGGCGAATTTGGTAATGGCGGCGTCATCTTCCACCAGGAGGATCCGTTCGCCTTTGCCTTTGAGTTCTTTTAATGAAGGCAGGTGTTTGGTTTCATGGTCTTTGACCCTGGTGGTTGAGGCCGGTAAATAAATTTTAAAAGAGGAGCCCTGGCCGTGTTCGGAATAGACGTTTACCCAGCCCCGGTGCTGCTTGATAATACCGTAGATAACGGATAGGCCCAGTCCGGTACCTTTGCCAAGTTCTTTGGTGGAGAAGAACGGTTCGAAGATACGGGCCATGGTTTTTTTGTCCATGCCACAGCCGGTATCGCCGACGGACAGCCGGACGAAATCACCGGCCCGCGCTTCCGGGTAGGTCCGGCAATATTCTTTATCGATATATATATTCTCGGTTTTTACGGTCAGTTCCCCTCCTTTGGGCATGGCGTCGTGAGCGTTGACGGTCAGGTTCATGATGACTTGTTCGATCTGGCCGGGGTCGACTTTCATTTGTTTTAATGTTTCATCGAGGTGGGTGGTAAGTTTAATATCTTCGCCGATCAAGCGACAGAGCATCTTGCGCATCTCTCTGATCGTTTCGTTCAGGTCTATTATTTTCACTTCCAGGGGCTGGTTGCGGCTGAAGGCGAGAAGTTGGCGGGTAAGCGAGGCGGCGCGTTTACCGGCCTTGTTGATCTCTTCGACGTCACCGCGGCGTTGGTCATTGGCATCGAATTCGGGCAGTAAAAGGTCACTGTAGCCGATAATGGTCTGCAGGATATTGTTAAAATCGTGGGCAATGCCGCCGGCCAAGGTACCGACCGATTCCATCTTCTGCGATTGCATTAATTGCGCTTGCAGTTTTTTACTCTCGGTGATATCTTTGCCGATAGAGACAAAGTGGGTAATATTCCCCCGGGTGTCTCTGACCGGCGTAATGGTTTTTTCCTCGTAATATAACTCACCATTTTTCTTCTTGTTGACAAATTCCGCCCGGAAAACATTACCAGCCAGGATCATTCCCCAGAGTTTTTTATAGAACTTCTCATCCTGCTCGCCTGACTTAAGTATTCCGGGCGTCTGGCGTTTTATTTCTTCTTTGGAGTAGCCGGTAAGTTTCTCAAAAGAAGGGTTCGCGTATTGGATAAGACCTTCTTTATCGGTAATAATTACACTATCCGCGGTTTGTTCCACGACACTTGAAAGTTTACTTAATTCTTCTTCGCCTGACTTATGTTTTTCCTCCACTTCCAGATTATATAAGGCAAAGGAAATATCGTCGGCAACTTCTTTAAACAAATCTTGTTCTTCCTCGTTAATAAGTTCCGAAGGAGTTGAAACTTTCAGCACTCCATATATTTTCCCGGCATGTTCCAGACGAATAGCCAGGGCGCTTTTGCCGGCATATTTATGCGCGATGGAGCAACCCTGACACTCAACGACCGGATTCGGGATCACGACAGCACTGGATTGTTTCAACGCCTTTTCCGCACAAGAAACAAGCTTTCCCTTTTTAAAAGACTGCGATACCGATAAGAAATCGTCACCCAGGCCGGCTTCAGCAATTGACAGCAGTTTTCTTGACTCATCCAGCAGCGCGATCCAGGCATTGTAATAACCGCGTGTTTCAGTGAGACTATTACATGCACCCTGAAGCAGTTTACCCCGGTCTTTCTCGGTAGTAATGAGCTGGTTCACATTGCGTATGGCCCGAAGGATACGGTTGAGATGTTCTATATTTTCCTCTGCCTTTTTACGTTCGGTGATGTCTCTAAAGATACCCATCAGGTATGTTTTTTCACCCAATATTATGGATGAAGCGTTAATATCG
>DAOWBV010000232.1 GCA_030633885.1 Planctomycetota bacterium | reverse complement strand
TCCTTTTGTCCTCGCTGTCAGAAGTGATTTGAATCTCCCCTCTAACAAGAGGGGTGGCTCGACGCATGTCGGGGCGGGGTGTGTGACTGGCTGCATAAGCTTGGCCCCTGTTTGCTAAAGAAAATGAGATGAAAAAGAAATTTAGGACCTACACAATTTATAAAATCGTTGGGGGCGTCATAACTGTTTTCTCCCTGATTGGAGTTATACTTATTTTGATGCGTGATATGCCGCCGGGTGGAGGACCACCCCTGCCCCTGACCGCGGCCATATTACCGGGCCTATTGTCGATTCTAGGGATTTATATATTTATCGTGAACGATGGAAAGATCAAACAGGATAAAAAAATAAATGACCTGCTGGGAAAAATAGCAAAAAAAATGCAAAATGAAAAACGAAATCCCAAAAACGGAAAATGAGATAAAGGTAAACGAAACTACTGAACAACTGAAAAACAAAAGGACTTAAAATGAATTCGTCCATTTGTGATATTAGTGTTGTCCGGAAATCTATCGTTTTCTAAAAATAGTTGACAAATCTTGGTTCTTGATTAGAATTAGCCACAGATAAACGCAGATGGACGCAGATAGGTTTTTTTGGTAGTTTTAATCAGTTCAATCAGTAAAATCCGCTTGCCCGGCCGAAGCCCAGAGGGCGAAGGCGGGCGGTTAAAGAAGGATGGATAATGACTCAGTCTCATTCAAAACATTCACCCGAAGAGATCGCCCGATTGCAAAAGAAACATCTGGGCCCGCCCTTGGACCCGTTTGACCCGGTTAAAAATTCATCAGTCGCTTCCGTCCTGGAATCAATGAGCACGCAGGTCTCTTTCCAAGGCCGGAACCTGGGCCGCGCTTTTAAAGTCTGGCGGCAGGCGCTCTCGGAAAAGACCGTTCTTCTTTTCGGATTGGCCGGAGCAATGGTCCCGGCCGGGATGAGGAAGACACTCGTTTATCTGATCGAGAACCGCTTGATCGATGTCATCGTTTCTACCGGCGCGAATCTTTTTCACGATATCCATGAAACTCTTGGTTATTATCATTATCTCGGACACCACCAGGTCGATGACGTGGAACTGTGTCACGGTAAGATGGACCGGATCTATGATACTTTAGTCAAGGATAAAGAGTTCGCGGCTTCTGATGAATACCTGGCTAAGTTCGCGTCGGCTCTGGAGAACCGGCCTTACTCGACGGCTGAGTTCTTTAATCTGCTGGGTAAGAAACTGGAGACCGAAAAGGATTCCCGGATCGGGATCCTGACCGCGGCGGCGAAGGCGGGTGTGCCGGTCTATTGTCCATCCGTGTCTGATTCTTCGATCGGGATCGCCCTAGTGAGCAAGTTTTACACTAATAAAAAACCTTTTCTGTTCGATATCCTACGCGGGGTGTCTGATCTGGGACGGGTGGTCGCGGCCGCGCCGCAGAGCGGGATCGTTTTTATCAGCGGGGGCGTGCCGAAAAATTTTATCCAGCAGTCAGAGATCACCGCTGATCTGATGGGGCTCGGGAAACCGGGCCATCGTTACGCGATCCAGCTGACCACCGACGCGCCGCACTGGGGCGGGTTAAGCGGGTGCACCTTCGAGGAAGGCCAATCCTGGGGCAAGATCGCGGCTGAGTCGGAAAAAGTCACGGTTTTCTGCGACGCTACGATCGCCTTACCGTTGCTGGTGACCGGGCTGGCCGAAGTGAAGGCTGGCGCTAACCGACCCTGGAAACCGGAATTTACTATCGGGGTGGAGTTAGGTTTTAAGTTTGACAATAGTTGAGTAGCTGCGGGGCTTGTCCCCGCTTATATAAATGGGCGACCGCAAGGGTCGCAGCTACAAAGTTAGAAAACAATAAGATATAGTTATGGCGAACAGACAAATAAATTTTCTGGATGTCCCGGCGACGGCGTTGGAGAACGCCCGATTTGTTGTTCTGTCTTTGCCTTACGAGATGACCACTTCTTACGGGCAGGGCACGGCCCAGGGCCCGGACGCGATCCTCGATGCCTCGCGTCAAGTGGAACTGCTGGATGAAGAGACCCAGG
>DAOWBV010000146.1 GCA_030633885.1 Planctomycetota bacterium | reverse complement strand
TACATCATCATTTTCCTGATAACCGTGAGCGTATTGAAAAGAACCGATCAGATAAAACGCTTAATCACCGCGATAATAATCACCAGTTTACCGGTGGTCTTATACGGATTCAGCCAGTTAAAATGGCCCGGGGTTGGCCGGTTGGATCCGCTCAACTGGGGAACAGATTTTTCTCATCGGATCGCCAGTTCTCTGGGCAACACGGTCTTCCTCGGCGCTTACCTGATCATGGTCATCCCGCTGACCCTGGCCCGGCTGATCACAACGGTGGCCGCATTCAGAAAAAAAATTAACGAACCGAGAACCGCTATTTTTATCTCTCTGCTCTTTTACGCCTTACTTTTCGGCCTGCAATTACTCGCATTAGTCTTTACCAAAAGCCGTGGTCCAACGGTTGGTTTGATCGCCGGCCTGTTCTTTTTTGCCGTCTGTTATTTCATTTACCGCCGGAAAAAAACATTGGTCGTGATCTCTTACGCCGCGGCTGTCGGCCTGATCCTTTTCCTGGTCGTCTTCAACCTGCCCGATAGCCCCCTGTCCGGACTGCGGGAAAACCGCTATATCGGCCGGCTCGGCAAAGTTTTTGAAAGTCAGACCGGTTCCGGTAAAGTCCGTCTGCTCATCTGGGAAGGGATCACCAACATGGTCAAAGACGATCCCGGCCGGGCCGTGGTCGGCTACGGACCGGAAACCCTTTTCGCCCCGTTCCATAAATACAGTCCACGGGAACTGGTCCGATTCGAACACCGCATCGCTTATCCTGACCGGTCGCATAACGAATTTTTTGATACATTGATCACTACGGGTTTCATCGGCCTGGCCGTTTATCTGCTTATTTTTGGTTTGATAATCTTTTACGGCTTTAAATGGCTGAATATTATAGCGGAAAAAACCCGGCGAAGAATATTGATACTCTGCCTCTTTGGCGGCGGGCTGGTCGGACTGCTGATCCCGGTCCTGATCCAGGATTCGTTCATTTTTGTCGGAGTAGGTATACCTTTAGGTCTGCTGGCCGGAGCGGTCCTTTATTTATTTATTTATTCAGTCTTTTTCTTAAAACCGGACGGATCGCAACCAACTAATGACCAATCACCTTTTCCGTTGCTTCTGATCGCCCTGCTGGCCGCCCTGCTGGGCCATTTCCTGGAAACCCAGTTCGGCTTCAGCGTCACCCCGACCAGCACTTATTTCTGGATCCTCCTGGCCGTTTTTATCGCGGCCGGGCGGTTGTATCTCAAAACAAAAACCGAACCAGAACCACCACCGCCGGAAACGGAAACCCGGAATAAAAACAATATCTATTTTTATTCCGCGTTAATGGTTTTGATCCTCGTGGTCGGACTCTACAATTTTGTCACCAAATTAAACATCCCCGACCCCAACCAGCCGGGCGTTTCCCTGGGTTACTTTTCAATCCTTTACGACTCCCTGGCCACCGTCTTCGAAACACCGAACTTTCTCTTCTCCTTACTCATGCTTTTCGGTTGGCTGATCATAGGCATATTTATTACGGCTCAATTGGTTGAACAATCACCGTCCGTGGACCAGAAAACCATAAAACCACAACAGACTTTTTTTATTTTCCTCAATATCTCGATCGTCGGTTTCCTGGTTTACTTTCTAATCCATTCGATTTTTCTTTTCACGCCGGTCGCGTCACCACCGGCTAATTCCGTTAACTTCATCAAAACCTTGCATCCGACCGGACAAAACGCGATCTCTATATTCTATCTCTTGAAACCACCGGGTAGTCTGGTCATTATTTTATTTCATATCTGGTTAACCCTCAACCTGATCTGGCTCGCTCTCACTTTGCCCCGGCCGGGCAAGAAAAAAACAGATCAACCCTGGCTGAGACCGGCTAACTTGCCCTTCCATCTTGTGCTGATCATTTTTCTGGTCCTGATCGTAGTCAAGACCAACCTCAACCCGCTCCGGGCCAGCCCGATCTTCAAAAGTGGCGACAGCTTTGAAGACATCAAACATTGGGATGAAGTCATCAAGCGCTATCAGAAGGTGCTGGACATGACCATCAACCACACTAATTACTACGCTTCCCTAGCCCGGGCCTACCAGAACAAATATTTCCGGGCAAGGGATCCAAAAAAACGGAAACAATATCTGGAAAAAAGCCATCAGTATTTATTAAAATCACTGGCTTTTTCGCCACTGGACCATAAACGCAACGCCAATCTCGGCCGTTTTTACCGGCTCTGGGCCCGGACTATCCGGGATCCGGCCAAACAGCGGGAAAAATTCCGGCAGGCGGCGGATGCTTATCAGAAAGCCGTTGAGCTTAGCCCGGTCGATCCCCAACTGATCAATGAGTGGGGATCAACCTATTCGGAAATGAAAGACTACGACCGGGCCCTGAGTATCTATCAACAGTCCCTGACCGTCGACGCGAACTTCGTGGAAACCATGGTCCATCTGGGTGACGCCTATCTGGAAACCCGCGATCAGGCCAACGCGCTTAAGTATTACGAACAGGCCGGGTTAATTTATTTCCAAGGCAGGGAAATATTCCGTGATGCCAACCAAATCGCCCTGTTCGTTCGGACCAATGAATTCCTGCTCCAGCACCGGCCGGAATATTACCAGGAACCCAATACACTTACAGCCTGCCGTCGGATAATCAAAAAAATCCGCTTTAAGGCCCCGCCGGAACTCCAGCAGCGGCTCGATAACCTTAATAAACAGATCAACCGGAAAAAATGAAGCTCCCCGCAATCTCGACGTTATGCCTGCCGGCAGGCAGGTCGGAACGGTGTATCCAGCGAAATTCTTCCGTAGCCCCGACCCACCTGCCGGCGAGGCAGGCAAAAATCGGGGCGAAGGAGAATAAAAATTTTTCACCCCCACCGCAACTTTACCCCCCCCTTTAGGTGTTATATATAATAGGAGGTTTTCTTAAACGATGTTGTAGCGGAAATCTTTAGGTTTCCACTTATTTTATTATGGAGACCTGAAGGTCTCCGCTACATTTGGATTTTCAGTAAATTTTAGAAGAAAATTTACAATGAACTGCAAAAAAGTCAGAAAAAATCTGGTCGCCTACCTGGATAACGAACTGGCCAACGACGTTCGGGAAACCGTAGAGACACATCTCCTGGACTGCCCCCATTGCCAGGCCGAACTCTCGATCCTGAAAAACACCTGGTCCCTGATGGACGAATACGTCATTACCGAGACCCCGGACTTCGAGCAACAACTCCAGGGCCGGCTCCGGACGGCCCGGACCCAGATCATCAAGCGGGAAGACGTGCGCCAGCACCGCCGGTCTTTTCCTTACTGGATACCTCTGGCCACCGCCGCAGTTGCAGTCTTGATCGGACTCTTCCTGGCAATGATCAACTACGAACCGACCCGAAAACCCGAAGAAGAAAACATTATCGTCAACCTCCACTTCCTGGAAAACTATGAAGTGGTCAGGAACCTGGACATCCTGGAAGCGATCGAGCCCGAGACAGTTGATTATTTAAACGATATTATCGAACTGGATGAAAACAATCAATCGGGAACTCCGCAATGAAAAAAGCGTTGACCACATTATTATTCCTGACCCTGGCCACAACGTCCCTGACCCCATTATTCGGCCAGGACAACCAGCCCGCCTCTTCCCCGGCCGCGGCCAAACTCCTGGCCCTGAACCAGGCCCGCTGGGAAAAATTATCGCCGGGAGACCAGGGCCGGATCAAAATCAGGTATCAGGCCTGGGGAAAACTGTCACCGGAAGATAAAAAACAGCTCGAAACAAAATACCAACGGTTCCTCCGACTCCCGGCCGAAGACCAGCAATCCCTGCAGAAAAAATTCAAGCAATTACCGCCAGCCATCAAACAAAAGTTACCGGACCGGCAAAAGAAAATGGCCCGGATGAACCCGGACCGGCGCCGGGTCTTTAACCGGATGAACAAGATACTCGGCCGTTTACCGCCAGCGACCCATCAGAAGTTAAAGGAATTATCCCCGCCGGCTCGCCGGTTGGCCATCCGCCAAATAATGGAAAACGTGTTCGTTAATCAGCAAAAACTAACTCGGCCTCAACAGTCCACGTTCCGGAAATTTTCGTCCCGAAAAAGATGGCAAACAGTAAAACAATGGCTCCAGGGCAAAAAGATCAATCTGAAAAAACCGGCTTCTAAACATAACAAAATCAAAAAAAGAAGAAGCGATTTTAAAAAAAGGATCCAAAGGCTGAAAGATCAGAAAAATAAACGGGAATCGGAAGAGAAATAAAGAGAAAATATATGCGCAGAAAACATGATTGGTGGAAAAGCGTGGCGTTGGTCTGTTTATTGTTGACCGTTGGCCTGCTGGTGATCGGGTGTGAGTTGAATGACAAACAAAAACCAATCTCCCGCGGCATGGAAAAATTACTTCAGGAAAAGATCGCCGCCCTGCCCGCCGAAGAACAGGCGCAAGTCAACCGGTATTTCGACAGTTTACCAGCTGAAAAAAAGGACGCCCTGGCCGAAAGAGTGGTCAACCATCTGAAAAAGCAGTCCTTGAACCAGAGTAAACACGGTTCAGGACAAGCTCATAAAAAAAACAAGGGGAAAAGCCAGCTAAAGACCCGTCATCAGGGACGCGAAAAAATACAACGGCGAAAAATGGCCCGGCGCTCACCGGACCGGGAAAAGGAGAAATTACAGACCCTGAAAAAACGCCTGATGCGACTACCGCCGGAAAAAAGACATCAGTCATTCAAAAAATTACGACAGAAGAATCCGGAACTGGCCCGCCAGTTGGCCCAACAGCACCGGTCCCGCAAACCGGACCGAATGCAACGACGCCAGGGTCACAAAAAAGGACATCAGAAACAAATGACCCGGCGGTCACAGAAAAAACACTGCTCCGACCGGCGCGGCCAAGAACACCGTTCCCTGGACCGCCGCCATCATCAGGCCAAAAGATCAGATGGCTTACCGCCCGGGATCAAGGCCGGACTACACGCTTTTATCGAACACGCCACCCGCGAAGATATTGACATGTTCCGGCAACTGATCCGGCAACGGATCGGAGGACACCAAAAAAAGAATTGGAACAAAAAGCATAAAAAATTCAGACACCAGAAAGAAAAAAAGAAATCCGGCGGACACCGGGGACAAAAGAAGCATAATAAGAATATGAACTGGGAAGATTACTGGGGATAAAAGCTTGTCATTGCGAGCCTGCCGGTCGGCAGGCCAAAGGCGAAGCAATCTC
>DAOWBV010000218.1 GCA_030633885.1 Planctomycetota bacterium | reverse complement strand
GTAAAACCGCTCAGCCCGGCCAGGGTTTCGTTTATCTTAGGATTATATTTCATTGTACAGGAACCAAGCGGATAAAAAGAATCATCCACGCCGGTATTTTTCTTGGAAAGATTGGTATAATGACGGACCACGGTCATTTCATCTACTTCCGGTAGTTCCGCCAGTGCGGTTCTCAGGTACTCCACCGGGAGCTTGATATCTTTAACCGGCACATCCAACTCCGGTAAAGCACATCCAAGACGCCCGGGTTTAGATTGTTCGAAGATTAATTTATCTCTCATATTCTTATTGTCATTGCGAGTCCCGATGAACATCGGGACGTGGCAATCTCATAATATTCCATAATATAAATCATTCCATTTGGGGTTTAATTTTTCAATTAACTCATTTTTTTTATTTCTCGAACCAGCCTTAATTTGTTTTTCTCTTTTAATGGCGCTTTGAACTTCATTAAATATTTCGTAATATACCAGTTTATTCACATTGTATTTTTTGGTGAAACCTTCTACTATTTTCTTTTTATGATCATAAATTCTTTTCTTTAAATTACTGGTAACTCCCGTGTAAAGAACGCTATTTCTTTTATTAGTCATTATATAAATACAGTATCGTTTTTCCTCCATACAAGATTGCTTCGTCGTTACACTCCTCGCAATGACAGTTTCTATTTCTTTAAGACCTCCACCAACCTATCTATCTCTTCCTTCGTATTCATCTCGGTCACGCAAAAAAGCATAGTATTCTTTAATTCAGGGTAGAACGATCTCAGATCCAAGCCGCCAATAATATCGTTCTTGAGTAATCTCTTATTAATGACCGCCGGCGATTTCGGGCACTGAATAACAAATTCATTAAAAAAGGGAGCGCTGAACAATACTTTAAATCCTTTTAGTTTGCTTATCTTTTCGGCCGCATAGTGGGCTTTTTGGAAACAGAGCCGGGCGATCTGCGGTAATCCCTTTTTCCCAAGAGCGCTCAAATAGATTCCGGCCCGTAAAGCACAAAGGGCTTCGTTGGAACAAATGTTCGAAGTGGCCTTGGCCCGGCGGATATGCTGCTCCCGGGCGGAAAGAGTCAGAACAAACCCGCGCCGACCTTTGGTGTCAACCGTCTGTCCCACCAGCCGGCCCGGCATCTTGCGTACGTACTTTTTCTTCGTCGCGAAAAATCCCAAGTGGGGGCCGCCGAAATACATCTCGTTGCCCAGCGGCTGGCCTTCACCAACCACAATGTCCGCGTATTCACCGGGTGGTTGCAACAAACCCAATGAAATGGGATTCACCAGACTGATCATTAATCCACCGTTTTGATGGACCAACTCAGCGATTGATCTTCCATCTTCCAGCAAACCGAAAAAATTCGGGTTTTGAACAGCCACGCAGGCGGTCTGGGAATCCAGTTCTTTTTTTACCTGTTCACTATCAGTCAAACCGTCCTGAAAATCTATTTCCCTTAAATCTATATCCAGATCTTTCAGGTAAGTACTGACCACCTGCCGGTATTCCGGGTGAATAGTTTTAGGAAGTAGCACTTTTTTTCGCCGGGTGACGGCCAGAGACATAAGAACCGCTTCAGCCAACGCGGTCGCCCCGTCATAGACCGAAGCATTGGCTACTTCCATACCGGTCAACTCACAGATCATGGTCTGATATTCAAAAAAGGCCTGCAGGTTTCCCTGACTGGCCTCAGACTGATAGGGAGTATAAGAAGTATAAAACTCGCTCCGGCCGGCCAGATGATCGACCACGGCCGGGATAAAATGATGATAACAACCAGCCCCGAGAAAAGACGGCCGGCTGGCGGCTGAAATATTTTTTTCGGCTAATTGCCGGACGAATCGGGATAGCGCAAGTTCAGACAGGGCCGGTGGCAGGTTTAGTTTTTTTTGCAGATGCCAGTTCGAGGGAACGCTCTGGAAAAGTTCCGGGATGGATTTTACCCCAATGACCGCAAGCATTTCCTTAATATCTTGATCAGTATGGGGAATGTAACTCATGTTATTTAAAGGTTACGCAGGTTACAGATGTTACAATAGTTCGCTCCAGGTAAACTCAAGTAAGCTAACTACCGCGGACTCTTCGAGTTTCCCCGAAGTTACTTAGTGATCTTCGCTTTCGCAATGTTTATCGTAATCAGCGCTGCTTAACAGCTTATTTATTTCGTCCGGCGCGGACATTTTGATCTTGACAAACCAGCCGGAACCAAAAGGCTCTTTGGCCACGGCATCTAAATTAGAAGCCAGATTTTCATTAATATCGGTGACTTCGCCGGAAACCGGGGCATTCAGGTCAGAGACTGCTTTAACCGATTCAACTTCACCGAAAGGTTCACCCTGTTTGACCTCCTGTCCCACCTTGGGCAAGTCAATAAAAACAAGATCACTTAATTGCTGAACGG
>DAOWBV010000025.1 GCA_030633885.1 Planctomycetota bacterium | reverse complement strand
ATTAAAAGATGAAGCGAGGGTGCCGCGGCCGGTTGCCCGGGTGGACGATTACGCTTTCCTGTCTGAATACATTGATGGTCAACCGTTAAAGCAATTTAAGAGCGACACCCTCCCTCCAGTATTTTTTGAACATCTGACAACCGAGATAAAAAAGATCCATGATTGCGGGGTAGTCCATCTTGATCTGGGGCAGAAAAAAAATATCATGATTGACAGTGAATTCCGTCCGTTTTTCATTGATTTCGCCAACGCCCTTTATTTCAGAACAGAGGCTTTCGGGTTCCGGCAGTTATTCGACCTGCTTTGTCTGATCGATCACGGAGCGTTGCTTAAATTCAAGCATCGTTTTTTTCCCCAGTTGCTTACGCCAGAGGAAAAGAAGTTCCTCAGGCGATTTCTGGCCATCAGGAAAACATGGATATTTAAACCGAAAAAATACCGTTCGAAAGACGTGATTGCGTAAAGGAAATAAATTGAAATCCTTCGGCCTGTTCTTATCACGCTCATCTTTTCCGGTCTACAATTGACCCCTTGAAATTACCTCAATCCCATAACTTTTTTCAATACTTTCGTATGGATCGATTGACAAATTTAATACCAAAGGTATAATATCTTTTCTTATGCTAAAGTTTAAAAAACAGCGGACGACATTGCGACAAATATTTATTCTGGCTCTGGTCGTTATAATACTGCCGATTGAAAATGATTACTTTTTCTGGAGCGGAGCCGGATTGGTTTTTCTGGGCCAGTTGATCCATTTTATCTCGGCCGGGCATCTGACCAAAAACGATACGGTGGTGGCGGCCGGTCCATACCGCTATGTCCGGAACCCTTTTTACGTGGGTAATTTTTTGTCTGACCTGGGTCTTTGTCTGGCCGCCCATAACCCTTACGTGCCGATAATCTATTTTCCGCTTTTTTATCTTTGGGTTATCCCCAGACGCGTGGCCAAAGAAGAGGGTTTCCTGCGTGAAAAGTTCAAGGAAAGTTATGAACTGTTCTGCCAAAAAGTCCCGCGCTTTATTCCGCGTTGCTGGCCGGCGAAAATAGAGAAGAACGGCGAATTCACCTGGTCTCAGATCATTAAACTCCGGGAGATCTGGCGCGTTCTGCGGGCCGGGGGGCTGATCATTCTTTTTTACCTGCGGAATCAGATCGTGACCATCAAAGATGGCGTTATCCCGGAATTCGATTTCGCGCCATTGATAAACAACTTTTTTAACCTCACTTTTCTGATCATATTTGCTCTGATCATTATCGTTCCGCCGATTATTCAGTTCGGGATAATCACGCCCAAAAAAAGTACACGGATTTAGCGGATTGAACGGATAAGTTTTTTGTCTGGTCCGGGAAATATATCCGCTGGATTAGTTTAATCCTCTCCTACGCTAAAGCTGTCCTACGCTACTCCGTAGCTGCGGTATCCTTTGCCTAACGGCTTCGGAATACCCTTCCGAAGCTTTAGCGTAGGAGGGAACAGCGAAGGATAGCTGCGGCGGGCAGGCGTGTACTGATATAAAACATTGAATAGAGATATTCTTTTTGCTATATTGTAACAACTATGTTCGATAAAGTTAGCGACAAGTTTTTTAAATTCATGTCCAGGATTTTCGGGTCCCGGAACGAACGGGTCCTGAAATCCTTATGGCCCATTGTCCATCAGATCAACGCCCTGGAATCGGGCCTGGCTAAATTGTCTGACGTGGAATTGAAGGATAAAACTTCCGAATTCAAAAAACGCCTGGCTGAAGGCGCCACCCTTGATGATCTTCTGCCCGAGGCCTTTGCGACCATTCGCGAGGCTTCCTGGCGCGTTTTAGGGAACCGTTGTGCTCGTTTCTGGCTTTACCCAACCGCGGAAAAAGTCAGCCATCTGCGGCAGGAACATATTATCAGCTATGAAAAAACGGCGGATTACGAAAAGCAACTGGTGGCCGACGGTAAGTTTTTTGATAAAGAACTTTACATGGCCCATTTTAACGTTCAGTTATTGGGTGGGATAGTTTTGCATCAGGGCCAGATCGCGGAAATGGCGACCGGTGAAGGTAAAACCTGGGTGGCGCCTTTAGCCGCTTATCTTAACGCGTTGGCCGGAAAGAGTGTTCATGTTATTACGGTTAATGATTATCTGGCCCAGCGGGACCGCGATAAAATGGGGCCGGTTTTTGAGTTGCTGGGTATGACCGTGGGCGCGATTCAAAACGATATGGATAATGAATATCGTAAAAAACAATATGATTGTGATATTACTTACGGCACTAATAACGAGTTCGGGTTTGATTATCTCCGTGATCAAATGAAAATCGTTCTGAAAAACCAGGCCCAGCGCGGGCATAATTTTGCCATCGTGGATGAGGTGGACAATATTCTGATCGATGAAGCCCGGACGCCGTTGATTATTTCCGGTATGCCCGAAGAATCAACGAAAAAATATTACGAGGCGGAACGATTGGCCAGCCAGTTAAAAAAAGGGTCTGATTATACTGTTAAGGAAAAAGAACATACAGTCGTTCTGACTGAAGACGGCTTGACTCACGCTCAGCGATTGTCAGGGATACCGAGTTTTTATGACAACCCGGAACACATGGACTGGCCGCATCATATTGAACAGGCCCTGCGGGCCAAAGAACTTTATCAGCGCGACCGTGAATACGTGATCAAAGACGGTGAAGTGATCATTGTCGATGAATTTACCGGTCGCTTGATGCCGGGCCGGCGCTGGAGCGACGGGCTCCACCAGGCGGTTGAAGCCAGGGAACACTTGAAGATACGTCAGGAAAACCAGACCCTGGCGACCATTACCCTCCAGAATTATTTCAAGTTATACGGCAAACTGGCCGGCATGACCGGTACCGCGATCACCGAAGCGATGGAGTTTGATAAGATTTACAGTTTGGAAGTGATCGTTATTCCGACTAACCGACCGTTGATCAGGCATAGTTATCCTGATCTGGTTTTTCGGACGGAAAAAGAGAAGTTTGAGGCCATTGTGGAAGAAATTGCGAGGATCAACGAAACAAAGCGTCCGATTCTGGTGGGGACGACTTCCGTGGCGAATTCAGAACTGGTGAGTGACCTGCTCAAGCGGCGGGGTGTCAAGCACGAGGTTCTGAACGCCAAGCATCACGAACGGGAAGCGCAGATCGTGGCCAAAGCCGGGCAGGAGAGCACGGTGACGATCGCCACCAACATGGCCGGACGGGGCACGGATATTATTTTAGGAGAAGGCGTGGCGATAAACGGGGGGTTGCATATTTTAGGAACGGAACGACACGAGGCCCGGCGGATCGATAACCAGCTGCGCGGCCGGTCCGGCCGGCAGGGGGACCCGGGTTCATCCCAGTTTATCCTGTCATTAGAAGATACCTTGCTACGCCTTTTCGCGCCGGATTGGGTTCGGGCTATTCTTTATAAGCTTGGCATGAAAGAAGGCCAACCGATCGAGAGCCGGATGATCTCCAACGCGATCGAAAAAGCCCAGAAGAAGATGGAGGCCCATAACTTTGATATTCGGAAACACCTGTTGGAATACGATCAGGTGATGAACGAACAGCGGAAGATAATTTACGGTCAACGACAGCAAGCTTTGAAAGGCGAAGCGCTCAAGGAGATCGTTCTGGAAATGATCGAAGAACGGGTGCTGAATGCCATCGATACTTTTTTGCCCAAGGAGATGGAGGTTCAAGGGTGGGATTATGAAGGCCTGGCCGGCTGGACGCGCTGGAAATTTAATCTGGATCTTAAAATAGATGAAATCAAAGGGAAAACGGTCGAGCAGATCGAATCTCATATTCTGGATAACGTGAAAACTCATTATGAAGAACGGGAAAGTAAAATCACCCCGGATTATATGCGTAAACTGGAACGCTATATTCTGCTGGATAAGATCGATGAAAAATGGAATGACCATTTACTGGGGATGGACCATTTGAAAAGCGGGATCGGGTTGCGCGGTTATGCCCAGGTCGACCCGAAACAGGAATACAAACGCGAGGGTTACCGTTTATTCGATCAGCTGTTGGCGGCCATCAAAGATGAAGTAACGGACCTGATCTTTAAAGTAAAATTCGAAGAATCAGTCGATGAAAAATTAGGGCAGATCTGGCAGCCGACTGATTTTGTTCATAAAGAGATCAACAGTTTTGAAGGGGTCGAACAATCGGCGGCTCGAGGGGAGGACGGCCCGGCCCAGCCGGCAGTGGAAAAACCCAAACCGGCGCGGACTGAGACTAAAGTCGGTCGGAACGATCCCTGTCCCTGCGGAAGTGGAAAAAAACATAAGAAATGCTGCGGCGTTAAATAAAATTAAATAAAGGGGTACTGTCATGATGAAAGTTGGTTTGATCGGGTATGGTTATTGGGGTCCTAATATTCTCAGGAATCTGGTGGAAGGTCAATTGGTTGAGGTGGTCTGTTGCGATCTGGATGAAAAGAAACTGCAAAAAATTCAAGCGCGTTATCCGGCGATCAAGACGACCGGGAAAGCCGAAGATATTTTTAATGACCCGGAGATCAAGGCCGTCTTTATCGTTACCCCGATTTCAACCCATTTTTCGCTGGCTAAAAAGGCGCTGGAAAAAGGGAAGAACGTTTTTGTGGAGAAACCAATGGCCGCGTCAGTCTCGGAGGCGTCTGAATTGGTCAAACTGGCTGAAAAAAATAAGTGCACGCTCATGGTCGGTCACACTTTTGAATTTTCGCCGCCGGTCCTGAAGATCAAAGAAATAATCAATAAAGGTGAATTGGGTGATATCTATTTTATGTCTTCCACCCGGGTCAATCTTGGCCTGCATCAGAAAGACGTTAGTGTTATCTGGGATTTGGCCCCGCATGATTTCTCGATTATATTTTTTCTGCTGGATGAAGTCCCGACCAGCGTTCAGGCGATCGGACGGGATTGCGTCAAGAAAGGTATCCCCGATGTAGCTTTTATCGATATGAAATTTCCGTCCGGGATCATTGTTCATACCGAACTTTCCTGGCTGGCCCCGAGTAAGATCCGGAATACCACCATTGTCGGTTCCAAAAAAATGCTGGTTTATGATGATACCCAGACCGTCGAAAAAATAAAACTGTTCGACCACGGGGTGGATTTCAAAGATCCGGAGACTTTCGGTGAGTATCAGCTTTCTTACCGGACCGGCGATATTATTTCGCCCAAATTGAAGACCTTTGAACCCTTGCGGGAAGAACTGCGTCATTTTATCGATTGTCTGAAACTGAATCAAGCGCCGAGGACAGACGGCGAATCCGGCCTGCGGGTGGTCAAAGTTCTGGAAGCGGCGGAGCAGTCAATGAAACAGCAGGGGAAGCTGATCAGTATATGAACGAACACGAAAAAGATAAATGTTCCGGGTTGCACTGTCATTTGCTTGACGTAGTGGAAAAGATGCCGGGTTCCAAGTTAAAGCACGCGTTCAAGGAACTGGTCGTTCATTTACCTTATTCGGTTTTTAGTATCCTGGTCAGTTTTATTATTTTGCTGAGTATTACCCTGTTGGATCAATTGGGAAGCCTGCAGAATGTTTTTCATGTCTTTCATCCGATCCATATTTTATTAAGTACCACGGCCACAACGGCCATGTTCTGGCGTTTCGACCGGCGATTAATTAGAGCTTTGATTATCGGGGTGGTCGGCAGTATTTTGCTGTGCGGTTTCAGTGATATTTTAATTCCGTATCTGGGCGGCCTGGTTTTTGTGCGGGACATGCAGTTGCATATCTGTTTTATTGAAGATCCGTTAATTATTTATCCTTTTATTGTCATTGGGATTATAATGGGGCTTTTAGTCGGTGAGCATTTAAAGCACAGTACGATTTTTTCTCATTCAGCGCACGTACTGGTCAGTACCATGGCTTCAGTCATTTATCTGGCGACTTTTGGTTTGGGTAACTGGGTGCCTTATATTGGCTGGATATTTGTCGTGGCCATTGTCGCGGTCATGATCCCATGTTGCGTTAGCGATATTATCTTTCCGTTATTATTCATTAAAAACCCACCGGCGAAGAATTCCTGAGTCAGCTATTTTTGTTAATACTCAGGGAAACAACCAGTCTTTTCGGATCAAATTCATGGAAAGCGATCGGTTGATTCGTGTAAGGGGTGAGTAATTCAGTTAAACTTTGCGTGGTATAAGTACGCAGGTGGTAGGGGCTGGGCAGGCAATCTTCTTTCGGCACGCTGATGATCAATTTTCCGCCCGGATTCAGGATCCGGACCGCTTCCCGCAACGCTTTTTTTTCGTCCGGGACATGTTCCAGTACCTGGCCGAGATAAACCGTTCCAAAGAGATCATTTTTGAACGGGGTATAAAAAGTATCGCCAGCCAGGAAATTGATGAGGTTGAATTTCAATCTTTTTTTCTCTGAATAGGCGAATTTAATGGCCGTGGCGGAAACATCTATCCCGACGGCCGGATCTTTGGAAAAGGCCTGATGCAATCCGACGCAACCGCCCAGTCCGCAGCCCAGATCGCAAAAAAATCCTTCAATGATTGCCGCGATCCCGCGTTGATAACGCCGGGCTGAACCGCGTTTTAAGGCCAGCCGCGGCCAGAAGCGGCTCAACCATCGCCAGCCTGGCCGTTTGAACCAGCTCCGGTTTTTAAACTTCTGGCCCCGGGCCAGTTCCGTTGACCAGAAATCGTCGTAAGTTTTACCGTAATTTTCCATTATATTTATTTTTTAAAAACTATCCTGATCGTATCACCCCAGCGTAAAGTGTCCAGGCAAAGTGTCAGGGGCGCGAACAAATGTTTAAAGATACTTATCCGGGGAAAATTTAATGATTGAAGCAATAAGCTCAAGGGATCCTGATGGTTCGTCGCCCAGCGTTGGATGCTTTCCCTTAACCCTTTAGTTCCGGAATCATACTTTATCCGGTGTATTTTAAATCCCAGCCGGAAGGCTGACTGTTTTAAGGACGCTTCATTAAAAAGGCAGAGATGTCGGGGGATATCCAGGTGATACCAGTATTGCCGAAAAAAGGAAAAATTAAAACTGCGGATATTCGGGGTAATAATGACGACCCGGCCGCCGGGTTTTAAAATTCTTTTTATTTCCGCCAGAGTCCGGTCCGGATCAGCAAGATGTTCCAGGACATGCCTGAGCCGGACAATATCAAAAGTATTATCCGGGAATCGGGCTTGAGTTAAAGTTCCGCAAAAGACTTCCAGCCCGGCCTGGCGGGCATGGTCGCAGGCAGACTCATTTACTTCGATCCCCTTGACGGTCCAGCCCATTTGCCGGAAGGCCCGCAGGTCAGAGCCGGCTCCGCAACCAATGTCTAAAAGATAGTTTGACCGGCCGGGTGAGCCGGCGATTTCATCGGTTAACCGTTTGATTTTTCTCCGGCTGATCTTTTCCTTGGGTTTCTGGTGGGGTCGGTAATCGTCGGGATAGCTACTGTCTGATGGTTGAGGCGAGATAAAGATTAGTCCACATCGGCCGCACCGGCGCAGAGTGTATTTCTGCGGCTCCGGTCCGCGACCGGTATCAAACGAAGCGGTCCGGAACAGTCGGCGGCTAACCGCGTGATGACAGAGAGGGCATTTCATAATGCTCCAAGGATACCACGAGAAAAAACCGAGGTAAAGAAAAATTCGCCGCGGTAATTTTTATTTGATTCGAATTGACAAAGGAAATAATTTAAGTTATAATTGATCTCTTGGAAAGATGTTATATCTTACCGAGGGGTCATTCTGAGCTTGCCGAAGGATATCCTGGTCACTCAACTATAAATCCAAAGTATTTATGCGTATTTTTCTGGTTATAATTATCATTTTCGGATTCAGTAGTGGGGTCTTTGCCCAGCCTGATATTCAGGACAGTCCGCCCGTGACGCCGACCGCGCCGCGACCGGGGCTGATCCCTTTTGATGAGATGTTGGGGAATGTTCAGGATCGGACCGAGACCAAGCAGGACATGGCTTATAACTGGCTGATTAAATACGTATCCGGCCTGACACCGGAAGCCATTTCCCGGCAGGTGAAGAAAAACGTTAAATATAAAGACCTGATGGCCCACCCGGAAAAATACCGGGGTGAATTTGTCCGGGCCGAAGGTAAACTGATGTTCTTGAGCGTTTATAATCTGGATACCAATCCGGCCGGGGTCAAACTTTATTACAGCGGTTTGATCATTCATCCGGAGACGGAAGAGTATTACCGGTTTAATCTGATCGATCGGCCGGTCGGCTTTGAGACCCGGGTGAAGAGCCGCAACGCGGACTGGGTGATCATCGAAGGGGCGTTTTTAAAAATTGATAAGTACGCGCGCGATCCGCGTTACGGGTACGGTGATGATTACGCGCCGTTTTTGATCGGGCGTCGGATCATTAAAGTTGAACCGGAAAAACCCGATCCTTTTTCTTTATTCACGATCGTCGGCGGGGGGGTCGTTTTATTGATCTTCGTCGTGATCTTTGTCGCGGCGATTCTTTCCAACAAAAAAGATAAACAATTCCAGGCCAAATTGGCCGAACTGAGGAAGAAGCGTAAAGAGGCCAAATCCTAAATAAGTTTTCCTGATTTCTTAAGCAAAAAATAGTATTTTTAAACGGTGTACGCCAGATTGTCTCAATCTGGCGTTATTCGAGGTTGAGACAACCTCGAATACTCCCTTATGTTAGCTTTGCGGATTTTTGTTTCACGGTCCCTTTAGGCTCACTTTTCATGAAAGGTTATTTAGGTCTGGATACAGGCGAATAAATTTTATGGACCAGTCTTTGCAGAAAAAATATAAATATTTGATCACCCTGATCAAGGAATTAGATTCCGTTGTCGTTGCCTTTTCGGGCGGTCTGGACAGTACTTTACTGGCTTTTTTAACCAGGCGGGTGCTGGGTGACCGGGCCCGGGCGGTGACGGCCACTTCCGAGACCTATACCCCGGCGGAATTAGCGGAGACGCGTCAGCTGGCCGGCGAGTTCAATTTAACTCATGAAGTGATCAGTACTCACGAACTCAGCTGTGACGATTTCGCGAAGAACCCGATTAACCGTTGTTATTACTGCAAACAGGAGTTGTTCAAGAAACTGAGGAAAATTGCCGATAGAGAAAATATCAAGCATGTGGTGGACGGTACGACGCTGACTGATGACAACGATTATCGGCCGGGTCGCCAGGCGGCCCGGGAACTCCGGGTGCGTAGTCCCTTGAAAGAAGCCGGGATCACCAAAAAGGAAGTCCGGTTGATCTCCCGGTTGCTTGGTTTACCGGGCTGGGACAAACCGTCCGGTGCCTGTTTGGCCTCGCGGTTTCCTTACGGTGAAAAGATCACTGAAGAGAAATTACGCCAGATTGCGGCGGCCGAAAGTTATTTGAAAGAGCTTGATTTTAAAGTTGTCCGGGTCCGGCACCATCAGGATATCGCCCGGATCGAGGTCGGTCAGGATGAACTGGCCCGTTTCGCGGAGGCGGATTTACGAGACCGGGTCAACCAACGTTTCCGACAATTAGGTTATACTTATGTTTCAATAGATTTGAAGGGGTATAGGAGTGGCAGTATGAATAAGAAGATCAACGAGGCGGGGAAAAGTTTTGAGCCGTTAACGGAACCAGATCTGGGGATCAAAGAAGAAGTGAAGCAGTTTTTGTCGTTGGATTGTCCCACTTGCCGGGATCATAAGCTGGAAGAAATGAACGTTGCTGAAAGTAAGTACAAACAGTGTCCTCATTGCGGCGGCGCCTGGTTCAGTATTAACGAACTGGAAAAAGCCATCGGTCGCGGCGTGAAATTCTCCCTGCCGGATAATACTACCGTGGAAAATTTACCCCGAACGGCCACCCCGGTTTGTCCGGTCTGTCAGACCGATCTGATCCAGATTAAGGCAGTGGGTCAGGCTGATCTGGTTGTCTCGGCTTGTTTGATCTGTCAGGGGCGCTGGATGGACGGCCCGGAGATCGCGCGCCAGCAAAAGAAAGGTTTTTTCAGCCAGATCAGGGAAATGGTCATGCGGCTGTTTTAATCACCTGGTTTTAATTGTTAAAAGTTTTATAATAAGTCCCGTCTCCTCATGGCGGGACTTATTTTTTATCAGACGCGTTAAGCAGGTCGGACTTTTTTAATGAGCCAATTTATCGTCATCATTCTGGGTTTTGTCATCGGACTGGCTTATCCCATCGGTGTGGAACCGCTTTTTTTTGAACCCCTCCTCAGTCTTTTGTTGACCGGCCTGCTGACCGCGGCTTACGTTTTGGTTGGTTATCGGCTGGTCGGTTATTATTACCGCCGGATGGTGACCGGTCCGCCGGAAAAAATAATTGAACTGACGGGTCGTTATTACCGGCGGGTGCAGAGTTACCGGATCAGCCTGCTCCTGATTTACGCGCTGGAGATATATATCGGACACTGGCCGCTGGTGGTGACCTACTATCTCGGGCTCGATCATTTGATCTTCCTGACTAATTTTTTGATTCTCCTGCCATTATTACTTTCTTACGTTCTTTCCTGGTTCCCGTTCCTGAAAATGGATCGTTTTATCCGGCAGTCAGAGTGGAAGTTAAAGGAGTACCTCCTTTTCCAGTTCCGGGGTTATTTCGGACTGATCGTTTGCCCGCTTTTTTTCTTCATTTTATTTTTTGATATAATTATTTATTCACCGGGTTTAAACCGGTTGATCGTTCTTTATCCTTTTCTGGGTTGGCTGGCCGGTTTATTTTTTATTCTGATTCTGTACTGCGGGGCGCCTTTTTTCATGAAGGTTATCTGGTCGACGCGATCCTTGCCACCGGGCCCGTTGCGGACCCGGCTGGAAAACCTGGTCCGAAAAACCGGGATCGGGATCAAAAACTTCTTGATCTGGCCGACAGGCCGGGGCCGGATCGCCAACGCCATGATCATCGGTTTATGGCCGGGCTGGCGTTATATTATCTTTACGGACACGCTGCTCGAACATTTGACCGATGAAGAGATCGAAACCGTTTGCGGTCATGAGATCGGCCACGCCCGACACCACCATCTGCTCCAGTATTTCCTTTTCGCGTTAGGTTATACTTTTTTGCTGGTTTTTATTGAAAGTATTGCCGGCCAGTTCCTGAACGGTTTACCGGTCATGTTGCCGTTCTTTATTTTTTACTGGGTGATAGTTTTCGGCGTCATCTCCCGGCGCTTTGAAAGGCAGGCCGATCTTTTCGGGGCGACGGTGACCGAGAACTTTGACGGTTTCATCGCCGCGTTGGAAAAGATCACCCGGTTGAGCGGTTACAGCCGGTCTTTACGTTCCCTCCAGCACCCGAGTGTCCAGAACCGGGTAACTTTTTTACGGCAGGCGCAAACCGATCCCGGTTTGACCCGACAATTCTTGCGGTCGTTAAAAAAAATAGTTCTGATATTTAATCTTGTTTTAATTCTGGGTTTCGTGGGCGTGGTCAAAACGGTCCGGGGGCAGTTGGCGACCGTGCCGGAGCGGGAAAAACAATTACGAGCCTGGGATCTGGCGATTCAGGCTCAGGCGTATGTTTCAAACGGGAGTTACGAAGCTGCGATCAGTCATTTGGAAAAAGCGATCGTTTTGGAACCGGCCGGAGCCCGATATTATGCTATGTTGGGAGAGGCGTTAGCCAAACAAAGTGGTTTTACGACCCCCGAAGCCCGGGCGGCATATCAGAAAGCGCAATCACTGGGCCCGGTTGACCCGCTGTTAAGGATGTATCTGGCGCAGGAACTGACGCGGTCAGATTCTAATGGGGAATAGAACCGCGGATCTTTTGCACTTCATACTTGCTTAAGCGACGGTACTGACCGGCCTTGAGCATTCCCAATCTGATCGGACCGAGCTTGATCCGTTTCAATTCCTTGACCGGATGGCCGATGCGGGCGAAGATCCGGCGGACTTCCCGGTTCATTCCTTCCCGGAGCATGATTTGCACGGTGGTACGCTGCTGGGTCTTTTTGATGATTTTCAATCGCAGCGGTTTAGTTTTGCCTTCGGCCAGCCAGATGCCTTTCTGTATTCGGCTAATAGCTTCCGAACTTAACGCTCCCTTGACCATGACCCAGTAAGTCTTGGTGACTTGGTAGCGGGGATGGGTTAAAATATTGCAGAGGGCGCCGTCATTGGTGACGATCAATAAGCCGGAAGACTCGATATCCAACCGGCCGACCGTATAGAGACGGGCGGTTTTTTCTTTAAAAAGGTCGATCACCCGGCGCCGACCGTCCGGGTCAGAACTGGTGCAAAGATAACCTTTGGGTTTATTGATCAGGTAATAAACTTTCGGTTCTGATCGGATCAATCTGCCTTCAAAATAGATCTTGGCTTGATCCGGGTCGACTTTAGTGCCCAGTTTCCGGATTACTTCTTGATCAACCCGCACCCGTCCGTCCAGGATGAATTTTTCGCACTGGCGACGGGAGCCGTAACCGGATCGGGCCAATATTTTGTGGAGTCGTTCTTCCATTGTTTAAATTAGTGTATACCAGATTGTCTCAATCTGGTATATTAATGCTTTTGTAGCTGCGACCTTTACGGTCGCCTTTCTGGGCGGGGACAAGCCCCTCAGCTACAGAATTGCTCGAGGTTGAGACAACCTCGAGTACTCCGACGTTAATTTTATTCCGCCATCCAGAGGTACATGAATTTCGGGACTTTACCTTCAAGCAGGTCAGCGTAGCTTGGTAGTTGTATTTGTGGCGGGGGCAGCTGTCGGGAAGCGGTTAATAATTGAAAAAAAGAAAGCGGCTGCCGGGAATACTCGATCACCCGGGCGTTACGCACCTTAGCCAGAGTTTTTGCCTGGTCCAGCGCGTCGGACCAGTAACCCAAACCGTCGACTAATTTCAATTTCAGGGCCTGCCGGCCGGTGTAGATCATCCCGGTCGCCAGGTCCAGGATTTCTTCCCGGCTGAGTTTACCCTGGCGGCCTTCAGCGATCACGTCAATAAATCGGGCGTACATTTCATCGATGATCTTTTTGAACAGGACTTGTTCTTTTTCACTCATCGGTCGGTAGGGCGAACCGATATCCTTCAATTCTTTTGATTTGATCACGGTTGTTTTCACGCCGATTTTTTCAAAGAGTTTTTCGAAATTGAAAAATTGGGAGATAACGCCGATACTACCGGTGATCGTTGTCTGGTGGGCCATGATGTAATCGGCCGGGGCTGAAATATAGTACCCGCCGGAAGCGGCCACGTTTTTCATCAGGACGACGATCTTGACCCCGGGCCGGTTTTGTTTGAAGTCAACGATCGCCCGATGGATTCGGTCGCTTTCCGTGATCCCGCCGCCGGGACTATTGACTTCGAGTATGATCGCTTTGATTTCCTGATCATCAGTCGCTTGTTGTAAGCGATTCAAGACTGCATCGACAATGCTTTCCCGTGGTTGGCCGAAAAAACCGCCCGAAGATTCCTGGTCCAGCAAAATTCCGTTCACCGAAATTCTCAGGATTTTATGGTCACTGGATTCATCGCCGTCCACGTATTTTTCCTGATAAGCTTTGTCTCCGGCCTGTTCGCTCAGGGACATGTTTTGATTAAAGGCCAATGCAAAAATGAGGAGCAGATTAAAACCGAGGCTGCCTGACAGGAGGATACCGAAGACCAGGGCCAACCAGAAGCTCAGACCACGTTTTTTCTTGGCTGGTTTTGTCACCGGACTTTCGGGGGTTTTATTTTCTATTACCATAGATCAAGCTCCTTTACAAATTTACTTTAAACGAAAAACACTGATTGGTCAAGTATTTTTTGTTTGTCAGCCCATTGTTATATGGTAAAATCAGGACATGTTGAAACAAATTATCTTAAGGGCCGCCGCCACCGCGATTTTTTTGGGCATTTTGGCGGTCCAGATCTATGCCGACCCACCGGCTAGCCCGCCTACCGGCAAGTCAGGTAAAAAATTCACTCACCTGACGTTATCTTTTAACGCCAAGGTTGATAGGATCATCAGGCGCGATCTGGATAATAACGGCCGGCCGGAACTACTGATCCAGCAGGGGAAAAAAATCAGTATTTTTTCGCTGAATCCGGCCGGGACAACCTGCCGGCTTTTTTCCGAGTTGACCTTAGCGGACGATGTTTTTTTGTTTGATCTGGCTGATCTGACCGGCGACCGGATACCGGAACTGGTCATCCTGACGCCGACCGGGGTGTCTTATTTTCCGTTTAAAGATAAAACTTTCCGTCCGCCGCTCGTGAATCTTCTGACGACGAAAACTATTTTCGACGGCACCATTTCCGGCGCGCCGCTTTTTCAAAATTTCGCGCAGGATATCGATCAGGATGACGATTTGGACCTGATCATTCCCGTGCCGACGGGCCTGGCGCTCGCGTTGCAGACCGGCCCGATCTCGTTCACCGTTGTTCAGAAGATTCCCATGACGACCGATAACCGGGTCCAGGCTGAGGAATCATTGTTTGTTCCGTTAAAGACCGCGATTGCCTGGCCGTTAGTGCGGATTATTGATATGAATGGTGATCAAAAGAATGACCTGTTGATCTTCCGGGATAATTTTGTTTCAGTCTGGTCCCGTCAGGCGAATGGTCAATTCCAGCCGGTACCGGCTCAGCAGAACATCGATTTCGCGCTAAAAAGGAGGCGCAAGAAATCAGACTTAATCGACCCCTTACGGCCGTTGATCAGTGATATTAATAAGGATAACCGACCGGATATCATTATTTCGGACGGTGGTGAAGGGGTCACCGGTGTTTTTTTGAATCACGCCGAAGTCAGTTCACTTTTTACACCGCAAAAACCTGACCAGATCAAGCGGATCAAGGGTTGGATCATTAATCATCATTCAACGGACCTGAATAATGACGGTTTCCGGGATCTGATCATAATTCAGATGCATAAAGTCGGGGTGATGGGTGGTCTGCGTCTTTTGCTGGCTCATAAAGTTGATTGGGAGATCGGGGTCTACATTAATCAGGGGCAACCGGGTAAGCTCTATCCGGATACGCCCAATTATAGTCGTTCCATCAAGGTGCCTTTTCAGGCGTCTCTGTCCACTTCGTTCCTCAAGATCCAGACGCCGTACATTTTCGGGTTTGAGAGCGATTTTAACCGGGACGGCTTGAAAGATTTTCTTATGAAGGACGGCGCGTCAAATAAGTTAAAGATATATTTCGGTCAGCGTAAAGGGGTATTCAATAAAAAACCTGACGTGAGTTTGACCTTAAGCGCGCCGGCGCATTACCAACCTGATCGCATGCCTTACGGCCGACCGATCATTACCGATCTGGACAATAACGGTCAGTTGGATATTATTATTCACCAGCAGGATTTCACCGGCCAGAATCATTTCCTGGATGTGTTTCTGGGACACTAAAACAACAGGCTTAAACAGATAAGTATTCCGCTAAATTCACGTTGTTATTATTTGCTTTTCCGGGCGGCTTTCTTGATCATTTCCAGAGCGACGATCTCCCTCTGGATTTGGTTAGTGCCTTCATAGATCTGGGTGATCTTGGCGTCCCGCATCATTTTTTCTACGGGATATTCTTTCATATAACCATAACCGCCAAAGACCTGAACCGCATCGGTCGTGACTTTCATGGCTACGTCTGAGGCGTATAATTTTGCCATGGCTGAAAGAGCGCTCATATTGGCGTGCTTGGTGTCAACCGCGTGGGCGGCGGCATAGACTAAATGTTTTGCTGCCTGGACCTGGGTGGCCATATCGGCTAACATAAACTGTAATCCCTGAAAAGAAATGACAGGTTTGCCGAATTGTTTTCGTTCGCGGGCATAAGTAACCGCGGCTTCTAACGCGCCTTCGGCAATACCGAGCGCTTGGGCGGCCACCCCGGGGCGGGTATTGTCAAAGGTTTTCATGGTGACAAAGAACCCGAATCCCTCTCTGCCCAGGAGTTGTGATTTATGGATTTTGCAGTCTTCGAAGATGAGTTCTCTGGTCACCGAGGCCCGGATACCCATTTTATTTTCTTTTTTACCGAACTTGAAACCAGGCGTATCTTTTTCAACAATAAAAGCGCTGGCCCCGCGGGCGCCTCTGGTTTTATCGGTCATGGCAATAACTGAATAAATCTCTGCTTCGCCGCCGTTGGTAATCCATTGTTTGGTGCCGTTCAGGACATAATGATCACCGTCTTTAGTGGCCGTGGTTTTTATGGCGCCGGCATCACTGCCGGCATCAGCTTCGGTCAAGCCAAAGGCAGCCAGTTTCTTACCGGCGGCGATATCCGGCAGATATTTTTTCTTCTGGGCATCACTGCCATAGAGTATAATCGGAAAGGTACCCAGGGCCGTGGCCGCGTAACAAAGAGCGATCCCGCCGCAGGCTTTACTGAGTTCTTCAGTAATAAGACACATATCAATTAGTTTAGCGCCGGTGCCGCCGTATTCCTCCGGTATAAATACGCCAAAAAGACCTTGTTTAGCTAATATTTTTATGATATCCCAGGGAAACTCACCGTTTTCGTCGTATTTGGCCCGGACTGGTTCGATCTTTTCCTGGGCGATCTGGCGGGCCAGGTCGCGCATGGCAATTTGTTCTTCGGTGAAACCATAATCTGTGTCAAACATATTTTTTCCTCGATGTGATTTTTTGTAGCTGCGGGGCTTGCCCCCGCCTTGATTGCATTGAAACCCGTTTAAAGGCGACCACAAGGGTCGCAGCTACTTTAGTTAACAAAAAATTACTTTTTATATTTTCCGACCACGATCGTCGCGTTATGGCCGCCAAAACCGAAAGAGTTGGACATGGCGACGTTAACTTCCAACTCCCGGGCCTGGTTGGGGACGTAATCCAAATCGCATTCCGGGTCGGGTGTT
>DAOWBV010000154.1 GCA_030633885.1 Planctomycetota bacterium | reverse complement strand
TTTTACGGCGGATTAATCCTGGCTATCCTGAGCGGACTTTTTTACTTCCACCGGAAAAAATTATCCGTCTTGAAGATCGCGGACCTGCTCACTCCGGTCGCCGCGCTCGGCCTGGCCTTTGGCCGGATCGGTTGTTACCTGAACGGCTGCTGTTTCGGCACGATCGCGCCGGACCTTTCCTGGGCTGTCCGCTTCCCGAACCTGCACGAAATATTTACTTACGGCAGTCCGGCTTTCGATCATCACCTGGAACTCGGCCGGGTCCTGCCGACCGATCTGACCAGTCTACCCATTCACCCCACCCAACTTTATTCGTGCCTGGCCGCGATCATCTTGTTTATACTCTTATCCCTGATCTGGTATAAGAAAAAGAAAGACGGGTTGGTCCTGGCCGGCTTGATGATCGGTTACCCGATCGCCCGGTTCTGTCTGGAATTTTTTCGGGGTGACAATGAACGGATCTGGTTGGGCCTGACCGTTTCCCAGTTGATCAGCGCGGTGGTCTTTGTGGCCGGTTTGGGATTCCTGTATTACTTACTAAAAAAGAAGTCAGAAATTGGAAGTTAGAGGTTAGATCTTTTCCCGCTTCCAGCATCCAGCTTCGGCTATGATTACAACCCTTCGCCCTTGGCTAAAACGAACAGACTCCGCAGTAATATCTTCAGATCAAAAAAGAACAATCCCAACCAGGAGGCAGTCCGGACTTTCCGGATATACTGCTCATCAAGCCCTACTTCTTCGGCAAAACTTTTGCACTTGCTTTTATTGATCTGAACCAACCCGGTCAATCCGGCCCGGGCAACTTTTTTCCGGGTGATCCCCTGCTCCAATTCTTTCCGGTAGGCATCAAGCGGATAAGGCCGGGGTCCGACAAAACTCAATTCCCCTTTTAAAATATTGCTGAACTGGGGCAATTCATCCAGATAAAACTTTTTCAGGAAATTACCCAGCCAGGTCAGGTTGACCGATTCCCGCTCCAGCGACTTGATATCATCGATCCGGCCGTGTTTGGCCAATAACTGATCGATCGAAGCTATTTTGACTGTCCGGAACTTTATCAACCAGAAAGTTTTTCCGTGCGAAACCCGTTCGATCCGGTAAAAGATCGGCCCCCTATCCGACGGACAAAAAAGTCCGTTCAGCTTACTCAAAACAAAAATCAAAATCCAAATGGGCGTCAGAACCAGCAACATCACCATGGCCAGAAATTTATCGAAACAACTTTTCAGGATCGGACACGGAACAAAATCATTCATGTTTTTCATAATTAAAAATATTATTGCAAATTATCGGCTGATACGATATATTGCAGTGTTAGATATAAGGCATTAACAGTAAAATGTCAACGATTTTTTATGGATGATAAAATCACCACCTCCCGTTTAGGTAGTTTTTGCGGTCGGGTCATCGAAGCCGGTTGGCTTTTAGCCCTGGTCCTGGTCCCGCTCTTCTTTAATCCTTATACCCAGCGGGCCTTTGAGGCCGACAAGACCTTTATTTGCCGGTCCCTGGCCTGCCTGATGCTGATCGCCTGGCTGGTCAAGTTCCTGGAAACCAGGAACCGACCGTTAAACCTCAGGGAAACCTGGCAAAAAACACCGGTCGTTTTTTTCGTTGGCCTGCTCGGACTGATCTTTCTGATCTCTTCGCTATTTTCGATCGTCCCGCGTCTGAGTCTGGGCGGATTCTACCTCCGGGATGAAGGTTTCATTACTTTTATTGCCTACCTGGTCATATTTTTTCTTATCTGGCAGGAATTAAAAACCAAAAAACAGCTGCACCGTCTGCTGTTCACTATCGTTCTGGTCAGCGTCCCGATCAGTCTCTATAGTATTTGCCAGTCGCCTCCCGAATGGTTGGGCGAGGGCCTGGACCCATTACGCTGGAGACTGGGTGATGTCCGGGCCAGAGCGACCTCGACCTTTGGCGGCCCCATCTATCTGGCCGCTTACCTGATCATGGTTTTACCGATCACGGTTTATTTGGCCATCCGTTCATTCGCGGTAAAAAATATTTCCGGCACCCTGCTGGGCGCGTTTTACAGCCTGATCATCCTGTGCCAAATTTACGGTTTCTGGGTGGCCCGCAGTCGCGGCCCGATGATCGGACTGTTAGCCGCGTTTTTCTTCTTTACATTAATATATGGAGCTCTGAAAAGAAAAAAGATGATAGTTGTCGGTCTGATCACGTTAGTCCTCTGTACCGGCACGTTATTGGTTTTATTAAACCTGCCGAACTCGCCGCTTGAATCAACAAAAAAACATTTTGGTTTCCTGGGCCGGATCACCACCACTACCGGCGAGGCCGGCCGGACTATCCAGGTCCGGAAAACAACCTGGAACGGCGCACTCTCGATCCTGCGATCAAACCCGACCCGGTTAGCTTTCGGCCACGGGCTGGAATCACTCTTTTTCCTTTATCACCGGCATACCCCGCCTGATTTCGCCCGCTTCGAAGGTTCCATCGCCATCCCGGACCACTCGCATAATGAGACTTTTGACCTGCTGATCACCGGCGGGATCTTCGGCCTGATCGTTTATTTATTCATTCTGATCATGATAATTTACGCCGTCTTCAAATGGCTCGGCTTGATCGCCGTCACTCGGGACCGCCGGCTCTTTATCGGGCTATTGATCGGCACCTTCGGCGTCGGGTTGCTGATATTAGCTTTGATGAAAAATGGTTTTACCTGGCTGGGATTAATGATCCCATTCACCCTGGTCACGGCCCTGGCCATTTATTTAATAATCCATGTCTTTACCCGGCCGGCCAACGCGCCGGCGGAAGAACCCGATAAATTCCTGAACATCCATCTGTTACTGATCGCTTTGATCTCCGCGGTGTTGGCCCATTTTGTGGAAGTCCAGTTTCTTTTTGCCGTTACCACCACCAATTTATATTTATGGGCCTATCTGGCCGTGATCTTAGGGGTGATCCCGATCGCCGCCCTGAAAAAGACCGCCGCGACCGACCCGGAAACCAGTAACGGTCCAAAGAAGAAAAAGAAAAAATCCGCGGCCCCGGCCGCCCCACCCGCGCCGGTGTTCGATCTGACCGCTTACCTGAGCCAGTTCATCATTTACGCCGTGCTGGCCGGCCTGATCATCGGCATATTATTTTTTGAATTAGCCCGATTGAAATCATTCGCTGACTTGAACAAAGCCATCTGGTTTTTCATTACCGTCTGGTTATTTTCCGGTATCTTGATCGTGACCAAGATCACCGCCCGGGAAAAGAAAAGTTTTGCCTGGCATTTCAATTTTTATCTTTTATACCTCGTCCTGAGCGGCACGCTCGGGCTGGCCTTCTGGTCCATGACTTCGTTCCTCCTGACCCAGCTAAACATTCACAAAACCGTAGCCTTCGCGCTGAACTCTCATTTCCAAATGGTAATTTTTCTTTTCCTCTGGATCGCGATAAACCTGTTCACCCTGGCCGTCTTGTTCCCGGCCCGGTCAGATAAAACCGGATCAACCCCGTTAGTTAGTTCCGGTTTCGCCTTAAAACTACCGTTTTATCTTATCCTGTGCCTGGCCGCTGGCGTTTTTATTTATCAGTTCAATATTAAACGGGCTCAAGCGGATGTTGCCTGCCGGTTCGCCGTTGACCGGGCAGAGAAGAAACAATGGGACGTCAGTCTTGAAGCCTACAAACTCAGTCTCAAGTTAGAACCCAAAACCGGCAAGTATTACGACTTGATGCAAAGATCCTATACCGGCCAGGGTAACTTCGGTCAGGCCGAAAAAAAGCTTGAAGAAGCCCGGGCCGTCGAGCCGTTGAACTTTTTTCTGGTCAAAAGCCAGGCCCGGCTTTACCGGGACTGGTCGCAAAAAATCCGCCCGCCGGCCGAGCGCGAAAAAAAACTTGATCAGGCCATCACGGTCTACGAGCAACTGGCCGCCATGACGCCGTTGCGGCCGAGTGTCTTCCTCGACTGGGCAGAGATCTATATTCTGAAAAAAGATTACCAGTCCGCGGTCCTCAAATACCGCCAGGCCCTGGCCCTGGACGAATCCCGGAACCTTTACATTTTACTGGGCAACACCTACCGCCAGATGAATAAACCTGATGAGACGATGGCCGCTTATGAAAAAGTCAGCCGCTGGGACGTTTCCCGGTCCTACGACCTGCTGGCGCCGCTCGGCCAGAAATATTTTGAGCAGAAAAAATACGAGGCTTCGATCCGGGCTAATCTTATCCTGATCAAATTCCGGCCGGAAAACTATATCCCCTACCAGAACGCGGCCGTCGGTTACGACACCCTGAACCAGTTCGCCACGGCTCTGCGTTACTCGCAAAAGGCGTTACCCCTCGCCCCGCCCGAGAAAAAAAAGGTGGTCCGTGATTTCATTAAGCAACTGGAAAATAAAATGAAGAAAAAACAGGGACAAAAAAAACCGCCACCGAAAAAATAATTATCATGAATAATTCCCCGACCCGACTCGGTTTATTTTGCGATCGACTGATCGAAGCCGGCTGGCTGGCCGCGATCATCATCGCCCCGTTCTTCCTGAACTTCCATTCCATCAGTGTCATCGAAATCGATAAAAGCAGTCTCATCCGTTCCCTGGCACTGTTCATGCTGATAGCTTATTGCATCAAGTTACTGGAAACCCCGAAAGACACCGGCCAGGCCAAAGATCCCACTCTCCGCAATCCATTAATAACCCTGGCCCTGCTCATGGGCGTAGTCTATATTTTCAGCTGGCTCGTCTCGATCACCCGCTATATCTCCTGGTGGGGTGATGACGCGCGCGGTCAAGGCACTT
>DAOWBV010000200.1 GCA_030633885.1 Planctomycetota bacterium | reverse complement strand
GCGCCCTCCAGAACGCCGGCCTCCAGATCCGGGCCATTGAGGACGTTACCCCCCTGCCCCATAACGGTTGCCGGCCCCGGAAAAAGAGAAGGGTCTAATAATATTAAAAAACTATCCCGACTAAACAGTTTGCCTCGCTTTCGCGAGTGCGAAGCGGGTCGGGATTTAATTCGCCCCGATGACTATCGGGGCTCATTAAAGGATTTATAAAAATGGCGAGGTTACTGATTGAGAGTAAATGCAAAAATTGTCGAAAGGAAGGACTGAAACTGTTTCTCAAGGGCAGCCGTTGTGATTCGCCCAAATGCAGTTTCGAGCGGAACGCCCGTCCGCCCGGTCAACACGGAGCCAAACGCCGTCGACTCACTGATTACGGACTTCATTTCCGGGAAAAGCAGAAAGTCAAAAGGATCTACGGCCTGCTGGAAAAACAATTTAGACGCTACTTCCACGAAGCCCAGAACCAGACCGGTAATACCGGAGAAAACCTGTTGATCTTAATGGAAAGACGACTGGATAATATCCTGTACCGGGGAGGCATGGCCACTTCCCGCATGCAAGCACGGCAATATATTCAACAAGGACACATTACCGTCAACGGACATAAAATGGATATCTCTTCCACCTGGTTGAAAGCCGGCGACGTGGTTAAACCCGGTCCCAGGGAAAAGAGCCAGAAACTGATCAAAACAGTCAGGGAAACGACCCAAAAGGACAAGGTCGCGTCCTGGCTGCAAACATCAGATGATCCGCTGGAATTAAAAGTCGTCCAGTTGCCTCAACGGACCGACATCAGTATTCCCATCAACGAACAGTTAGTCGTTGAGTTTAGCTCTAGATAAATCTAATTTATAATGATGAATTAAATCCCGACGGACTGGGTCGGGATAAATATTAATTTTAAACAAGCCCTTACGGGGCGAGGAGGCCGACTCCTATGAGAGTAAGATGGCGTGAATTTGAGTTACCAACCCGGGTGGTTTGCGATGAGAAAAGTATGACCGCGACGTATAGCCGTTTTATTGCCGAACCGTTCGAACGCGGATTCGGATCAACGATCGGTAACGGTCTGCGGCGCATTTTGCTGTCCTCAATCGAAGGTTCCGGCGTGACTTCCGCCCTCATCCAGGGCGTGGATCATGAGTTTTCCACGATGGAAGGCGTCCGGGAAGATTTAACGGACATCATTTTGAACATTAAGCAGTTACAGGTACGCCTGAATTCGGATGAACCAAAAAAACTGACTTTATCGGTCAAGAAAAAAGGCGTGGTCAAAGCCGCTGACATTACGCCTGACTCGACGGTCGAGATCATGAACCCGGATCTGACACTGGCCACGCTGGTCGATGAACGTGAATTCGTCGTGGAACTGACGGTCAAAAAAGGCCGGGGTTACGTCACGGCGGAAGAACACCAGCAAGGCGAACAGGAAATAGGCCTGATCCAGATCGACACCATTTTTTCCCCGGTGATAAAAGTGAACTATAACGTGGAAAATACTAGGGTCGGTAAATTGACTAATTACGACAAATTGATCATTGATATCTGGACGAACGGCGTGATCACGCCGGAAATGGCGTTGGTGGAAGCGTCAAAGATATACCGCCGACACATTAATCCCTTTGTCCAATACTTTGAATTAGGCCGCGAATTACAGATCGACGAAAAGAAAGAAGAAGAGCAACGTAAACGCGAAGAATACGCTTCCGCGCTAAAAAACAAAATGGCCCTGCCCGTTTCGGAGTTAGACCTGTCTGTCCGAGCTTCTAACTGCTTGCTGACAGAAAATATCAGAACGATCGGTGAGTTGGTCACCCGGACTGAAGCTGACCTGTTAAAGGTCAAGAACTTCGGCAAGACTTCCTTTAAGGAAGTGAAGAAGAAACTGATCGACATGGGCTTATCCTTCGGGATGGACCTGAACGCGATATTCACCAGAAAGGAATAAGCGATGAGGCACCGAAAAAGTAAACGCAAACTTAATGTCACCAAAAGTCACTACCGATTGATGCGGCGGAACATGATCAACAGCCTGTTCCTGCACGAACGGATCATCACCACCCGGGACCGGGCCAAAGAATTCGCTCCTTTTGCGGAGCAACTGGTCACCCTGGCAAAAAAAACGTCGCTCCATCATTTCCGGATGATCTTAAGCAGGCTCCAGAATAAAACAATCACCCGAAAGCTGATCAAGGACATCGCGCCGCGCTTCAAAGACCGTCCCGGCGGCTATACCCGGATCATTAAACTGGGCGGTAACCGCTGGAGCGAAAAGAATAAAGGCAAATGGGCCGCTACCCGGCTGGGCGATAACGCCCCACGCGTTATCCTTGAACTGGTCGTCAGGACCGAACCGGAAGCCCCCGAGAAAAAAGATAAAAAGAAGCAGAAGAAAACCGCCCCGGAAACTAAAAGCGTCGCGAAAAAAGAAAAAACTAAAGAAGCTAAAAAGTAAAGACCGGTGACAGAGAAAACTAACTGTATTTTCTGCCGTATTGCCCGAGGTGAAATCACCAGTTCGAAACTTTACGAAGATGAGACTTCTTTTGCCATCCTGGACACCAACCCGATCAGGCCCGGCCACACCCTGCTCATCCCCAAAAAACATGCCGCTTCCCTGGCGGATATATCCGCCGACGAACAGGCCAACTGGCTAAAACCATTAAAAAAACTCTGCGCGGCCATCGTCGAGGGCACCGGATCAGAAGGATTTAATTTGATCTTGAATGACGGTCGTTGCGCGGGCCAGGTCGTCCCCCACCTCCACCTCCACATTATTCCCCGGCAAACTAACGATCAAGTTGATTTCAACTGGGCACCGCAACCTTATCCACCGGACCAGCTGAAAAAAACATTCCAGCAGATCTCGAGCCGGTTATGATCGAAAAAATCATCACGGCCGCTATTATTCTTTTCTGACTAACCATGAGAGGGATCTTCGTCAAGCGGGAAATCCTACCGACCTTAACTCTTATTATGCTAAACTTATCATCATTTAACAAATCTATATCGGAAAAATGAGGGATTTCCAGTGGTTTTCAGGAGCGAGGGGTCATATTTTGGCCTGTGCAGATGTGCGATAAAATAAGAAAGATGGTCTCCTTTAATTTTGAGGCAAAACCTCTTTTGTGTTAGTTTATTATTGAAGAAAAAACAACACAAAAACAAAAGAAAGGAGACCATAATGGATGATACCATTTATGACCATTACATTGC
>DAOWBV010000008.1 GCA_030633885.1 Planctomycetota bacterium | reverse complement strand
TAGCCAAGGAGATTTTTTTTAATACTTCAGGAACCCTGAAAATAACATCCGGGAAATTCATCATTTAGGCCAACCCCAAAACGTATGGATGTTTCAAAAGGGGACGTAACTGTCGGCTGGATAAATTCGCGCCGGAGGTTTCCAGCTGGGTGGCAGGTACACATGATGGCAACATGACAAAAATATCGAGAGGCGTATTTTTATTTGACGCCAGGACATATTTGATGCCGGTCAGTCCGAGGACGTTGGCGATTTCATGGGGATCGCAGACGACGGTGGTGGTGCCTGACGGTAAAACCGTCCGGGCGAATTCCACCGGGGTGACCATACTGCTTTCCAGGTGGACATGCCCGTCAATAAAACCAGGCGCCAGGTATTGACCTTTTAAGTCGATAGTTTTTTTCGCGCGATAGTTCCCGAATCCAATAATTTGGTTTCCGCTAATAGCCACAGGTGCTTTATGAATTTCACCTGATAAAACGTTGATTACTCGTCCGTTTTTCAACAACAGATCTACTTTTTTTTCGCCTCGGGCCAGACTGATGTTTTCCGCCAAAGTATTTTTCATGATCAAGTTTTAATATAACCAATGTAAGGTAAAGATCGATAGTGTTCGTTCCAATCAATTCCATAGCCAACCACGAAACAGTTCGGTATTTTAAATCCGATATAATCAAGTTGCACTTTCTTTTTCCGGCGGCTGGGTTTATCAAGTAAGGTGCATAGTCGAACGCTACGAGCCCCATGTTTTTTTAAACTATTTTTTAAGTACGAAGCAGTTAAACCCGTGTCGACAATATCTTCTATTATCAGAATGTCTTTGTTTTTTATGGAGTGGGCGATAGCGTGCCTCATTTTTATTTTCCCGGAAGAAGTCGTGCCCGAGCCATAGGAAGAAAGACTGACGAAATCGCACTGGGCCGGAATATTCAAGCATCGAAAAAGATCGGCCATGAAAACAAAAGATCCTTTAAGGACGCCGATTAGGACAAGGTGTTTTAAGCGGTAATCGCGGTTTAGGCGAGCGGCTAATTGCTTGACGCGTTTTTTTATTTTACTCCTGGTGATGAGAACCGGTACTTTCACCTGAGGCATTTTACATTTCTTTCTGACGCAGGAACAGATTTAATTTTTGAAGTGCTTTTTTTTCGATTTGACGGACTCTTTCCCGGGAGATTTTCAGTTTTTTGCTGACTTCAGCCAGGGTTAACGGCTTTTTGTGGTATTCTTCCAGTCCGTAACGCATTTTCAAAACGGTTGCTTCTCGATGCTGGATGTTTTTTAATAAGTTCTTGATCCGGCCCAGTTCGATTTTATTGAAAAACTTTTCATCGGCTGATTTAATGGATTCATCGACTATCGGCCCGGCGGATTCTTTTAAAAGGTCCAAGCTGAGTAGTTTATCGGTTGGCAATCCTTTGTGCAGTATTTTTCTAAACATTTTCAAGCTTTCACGAGGCAGGTGGATTTCCCGGGTGATTTCGTGTAGCTCAGGTGCCCGGCCTAATTTTTGAAATAAACGCGATGAAGTACTTTTCCAACGGGCGACTAACTCAACTACGTGGCAAGGGAGTCGGACAGTTTTAACCGTGTTTAGCAACGCCCGGGAAATAGACTGTTTTATCCACCAGGTGGCGTAAGTGCTGAACCGATTTCCCAGTTTCGGGTCAAAACGTTCGACCGCTTTAACCAAACCCATGTTGCCTTCTTCAATCAGGTCCATCAAACCTAAACCACGGTTTAAATAGGTTTTGGCGATGCTGACTACCAGGCGGAGATTAGACCGGATCATTTTCTCCCGCGCTTTCTTGTTTCCCTTCCGGGTTTTCTGCGCTGTTTTTTTCTCCTCTTCCGGGGTTAAAAGAGGAAACCGGTTAACTTCTTTTAAATAAGTTTCCAGGTCTTTTTCGATCATTATAAATTTTTGCCCTAAAATTTACTTGGAGAAAAATTCTTTCATTTTATCCACTACGTAATTTTGCATTTCCGACGTGAGTTCCGGGTAAATCGGGAGAGAAACGCATTCCTCGGCGGCTTTTTCCGATTCCGGGCAGGTGCCGGGTTGGTATCCTAAGTTTTTAAAACATTCCTGAAGGTGTAAAGCCAACGGATAATATATGGCTGTCCCCACTTCGTTTTGCTTTAAAAAGGCCGCTAAATCGTTTCGTTTATTCTTTAAAACTCTGATGGTATATTGATGATAAGTATGGTTGCGATTTTCTTTGGTCGTCGGTAAACTTATTTTATCCAGCAGGTTGGCTTTTTGAAAAAGTTCAGCGTAACGTTCGGCGTTTTTCATGCGAGCTTTTTGCCAGTCATCAAGATATTTTAATTTCACGGTTAGTATGGCCGCCTGTAAAGCATCCAGCCGGCTGTTGCAGCCCACGTATTTGTGGTGATATTTTTTTGTCCCGCCATGGATCCGAAGGCTTTTCAGGAGTTCGGCCATTTTCTGATCATTCGTGGTGATCAAGCCGGCATCGCCCCAGGCACCTAAATTCTTAGATGGGAAAAATGAAAAACAACCGGTTGTTCCTATTGTACCGGCTGATTTATTTTTGTAAATTGAACTAATCGCTTGGGCCGCGTCTTCGATTACCGCCCATTTGTATTGCTTGGCCAAAGCCATGATCTCATCCATATCCACGCACTGGCCGTAAAGATGGACCGGAATGATCGCTTTGATTACCCGCCGGGTTTTTTTGTTGATCAGTTTTCCGCTTTCGGGGTCCGGCATATACTGCTGGCTGATCAGTTTTTCGATCGCCGCCGGTGAAATATTATAAGTGATCGGCTCAATATCCGCGAAAACCGGTGTGGCGTTTAACCGGCTGATCGCTCCGGCCGTGGCGAAAAAAGTAAATGGGCTGGTCAATACTTCGTCCCCGGTTTTAATTCCCAGCGCCATCAGGGAAAGCAGTAAGGCGTCCGAACCGGACGCTACCCCGATTGCGTATTTCGCCCCAATATACTCAGCCATTACCTGCTCGAATTTGGTGACTACCGGTCCGAGAATAAAATGTTGGCTGGCGAGCAATTCGTCCAGCGATTGATGGACGTCTTTTTTGATTTGTTTATACTGTGCTTTTAAATCCAGTAACGGTACTTTCATTATGCTGAAACCCCCAGCCTCCCTAACAAAATTATTGTCGTTAGTAGTATAGTACAAATTTTAACTTACGCAATGTTTTCAGTAATAATTTTTTCCAAGAGCGATCCATATTTTTTTACTATTTTTTCTGCTGAGAAATCCTTAATTCGTTGTGAACCGGCTTGCCCCAGTTTTTGACGGAGTTTTTCATCTTTGAGTAACATTGATAGCGCTCTGGCCAGGGCGGTTTCATCAGCAACAGGAATAAGTATTCCATTTTGGTGGTCCTGAATGATTTCTTCGGGGCCCGAAGGGCAACGAGTTGCGACGGCCGGTAGACCAAGCGCCATCGCTTCAGCCAGCGCCATCGGAAAGCCTTCGTAAAGCGAACTCAGCACGAAAATACTGCCTTGCTTGAGATATTTAAAAGGATTAGGTTGAAAGCCTACAAAAGAAATATGTTCCTGAAGGTCTAATTGACGAACTAATTTTTTTAAATGCTTTTCTTCCGGCCCTTTGCCTATAATTACTAGCTTGGCGTTTTGTTCTGTCCGTACAATTTTTAACGCTTTAATTAAATATATAAATCCTTTTTGTTTTACCAGCCGTCCCAGGCCGATAATTATACATTCAGATTGTTGATTAAACCAGGGGTGGGAAACTTTTTTTTGGCAGAGATTTTGTAACCTAATGGTGTCTATGGGGTTAGGAATAACGCTGATTTTTTCGGGTGGCATTGAAAAGTTATTGATTAAATCTTGTTTGATCTGTTCTGTAATTACAACAGCACCGGTTGATTTAGAATAAAATATTCGGACCAAAAAAATAATTATCCGTTTGACGAGAAGGTTGGTTGTATAATTAAGATAGGCGCTTAGCAAAATACGGTCACTTATTAATAAATTATTTTTTAGTCCGGCTATCATTTTTGTCCAGATGCTAATCAGATTAATCCGCCAGAGGAAACTAAAAATAATATCCGGTTTTTCCCGATAGATTAACCGGGCTAAATAAGGAATGGCTAACCACGACGTAACCCAGTTATTTTTTTTCAGGTCGTGGACTTTAATGTCTTCGGGTAGTTTTTTTAAATTCACTCCTTTTTTATTAAAGAGGACTAGTTGTGGTTCAAGCTTATCGCGGTCCAAGTGGGTTAAAATATTAATCAAGGCCTGTTCTAATCCGCCGCCTTCCAACGAGTGGGCGATGAAAAGTATTTTATATTTACGTGATTGATCCATTATGTTTCCTCGACCGAAATATCACCATCAATGAATATCCGGAACCAGAGTTCCAGGGTCAGCAAACCCCAGAGTTGATATCCGTGGTCCGCCCGGCCTTCGATATGATCATTGACGAATTGTTTTAGTGCGGCTGGTTGGAAATAACCACGGTTCAGGCTTTTTCCGGAAAAAAGAACTTCTTTTAAGTAATCCTTCAAGTCAGTGCGGAACCAAGTGTGGATCGGGATGCCAAATCCCATTTTAGGCCGGCGCAATATCTGATCCGGTAAAATATTTTCTATGGTTTTTTTTAGGATATATTTCGAGATTGATCCTTTTAATTTAAGATGGGCTGGCATCCGGGCGGCCAGTTCCATCACCTGGTGGTCCAGGAAAGGGGAGCGGCCTTCGAGCGAATTGGCCATGGTGGCAATATCCATTTTGACCAAAAGATCTTCCGGTAAATAAGAATGGACATCAGTGGCCAGGACCCGGTCAACCAAATTTTGGCCGCCGGCATTTTGATAAAGATTAACCAGGTAATCGGTGGCGGTTATCTCCTGGCTTCGCCCAAGCGATAGCGAGGCGAGTTTGACTGATTGAAGAAACTCTGGTGTGCAGAGTTGTTTTTTTCTTTCCTCATCGAACATGGCGCACCAGGAGAGGTAGCGCTGGGGAGCCGGTCGGCCGGCGGCCCGGAGGAATCTTTTTAGCCGGCGGAAAAAATTCTTCGGTCCACTGACCGTCTTGCTTGGTAAAATATCTATCAAGTATTTAAAGGGGACGTATTGAAACAAACGGAACAATGGAGCATAATATTGGGCTAATTTTTGCGCATAATAGCGTTGGTAGCCAGCAAAACTTTCGTCGCCGCCGTCACCGTTTAAAGCCACGGTGACAAATTTCCGTGTTTCCCGCGCCACGTAATAAGTCGGTAACATCGAAGAATCCGCGTACGGTTCATTATAATGCCAGACTAATTCCGGTAATATTTTAATGGCGTCCGGTTTGACGATAAATTCGTGGTGTTCGGTCTGGAAACGTTCGGCAATGGTCCGCGCGTAAGGCAGTTCGGAGTAATCGCTTTCTTCAAATCCGATCGAAAAAGTTTTTACCGGTTGCGACATCTCCCGGCTCATCAGGGCGGTGATCAGAGAAGAGTCGATCCCGCCGGAAAGTAAGACCCCCAACGGTACGTCACTGATCAATCGGAGGGAAACTGATTCTTTGAGCGTGGTTAATAGGCGCTGGGAATATTCTTCTTCTCTCAGTTCTAACTTCGGTTCGTATGGTAGATTCCAGTAACGGTTGATCTTGATCTGTCCCCGGGCGTTACAGATCAGATAACTGGCCGGTGGTAGTTTTCGGATAGTTTTGAAGATTGTCATCGGTGCGGGTACGTATTGATAAGTAAGATAATGGTCCAGGGCGATCGGGTCGATCTCTTTTTTTACTTCCGGATTGATCAAAAGTGATTTAAGCTCGGAAGCGAAAACCAGCGTGTTGTTGAAGTGGCTGTAACAAAGCGGTTTTTTGCCGACCCGGTCCCGGGCCAGAAATAATTCTTTTTTTTGTCCGTCCCAGAGGGCGATGGCGAACATGCCCCGCAGGAATTTCAGGAAATCCGGGCCATGCTCTTCATATAGATGGACGATTACTTCCGTATCGGTTTGAGTGTAAAAAGAATGGCCTTTTTTCTCCAGATCCTGCCGGAGACTTTTAAAGTTATAGATCTCCCCGTTAAAAACCGTCCAGATAGTTTTATTCTCATTGTGGATCGGTTGGTCGCCGGTATTCAGATCGATAATTGCCAGGCGACGGATACCCAGTCCGACGAATGGAGAATGGGGGCGGCGAAATGGTGATTCCGAATTCAGGTACAGCCCTTCGCTATCCGGCCCACGATGTTTTATCAGGTCGCACATCCGGTGTAACAAGTTTTTATCCACCGGCTGGCTATTAAAATTTATCCGGCCACAGATTCCGCACATAATTAAACCTCGCTCCGCTTGGCAGTAGCTAATAAAGAGTAGAGAGAACAGAGATAAAAAGTTTTTCCTTGCTACTTTCTACTTACTATTCCCTACTTTAAACAAAAGTGTAGCATACTCTTGACGCTTTCGCAAGAAATCTAAAGGTGGATAAAATTTTAACTTGATGGCAATTAAGGAATTAAGACAAAAATGTATTTTCCGGACTAGGGTTGACAATCGGCTTTTTTGCGATATAATTAACTTTGGTCTCCGCAACGATTTGCCGATAATACGTAAAGGGGCGTTTTATGTTTCGTGTTGTTATTCTCAATCCGTCCGAAGTTATTTATGAAGGGCTGGCCGAATCTGTTTTCTTGCCCGGGAGTTACGGCGAGTTAGAGATTCTTGACTTTCACTGCCCGATAATTACAACCCTGAAGCAGGGCCGGATCAGGGTCGATGACCAGTTTTTTAACGTCAAGCACGGGTTGGTCCGGATGAACCTCAATAATGAACTGGTGATATTGGTTGATAGTTAAAACGAGGAGGGTTTTATCATGACTTTAGAAGGTTCGATTCCGATTATTCTTATCCTATTGACCGTTACTTTAGGTCCTTCCTTTATTATCGGCGTTGTCGGATATGCCAGTATTCAGGCTTTAGGCCGGAACCCGTCGGCGGCGTCCAAGATCCAGATCGCCATGATTTTTTCTTTTGTTTTCGCGGAAGCCATCGCGATCATCGCTTTATTGGTCGTTTTTAATTTATTTAAATGAATATTGCAGGAAAAAAAATATGGAATTGAAAGCAATTTTGACTTTAGTCGGTGGTTTTGTCATCATATTTGTGGTGGTGATATTAGTTATCCGGAGTATGCTGGGTTCGCATGCTGATGTGGCCGCCAAGCGTTTGCAGAAATTGAATGAGGAGAACCTGCGCCGGGAAGATGAATTAAAAAGGAAGCAGGACGAAGCGGAACGGGCTTACCGCAAGAAATTAGCCGAGGCGGAAAAAGAAGCGCAGGTTTTGAAGGAAAAAGTCCAGAAAGAAGCCCTGGAATTAAAAGAGAATATTATCCGCAAGGCCGAGCGGGAGAAAGAAGGTATCATTTCAGATGCCAAAGAGGAATCTGAAGGTCTTAAGGCCATGGCCGCCCTGGGCCTGGAGCTTAATCTGGCCAATGCTACCGAGGAAGTCTTAAAGCAGGTTTTTACCAGTGAATTAAGTAGCCGGGTCCATGAGCATTTGGTTGATTTGGTGATCAATGAACTCGGCCGATCAGGCGCCAAGAAAATAGATACCCAGTTTGATACGGCCGAAATTATTACCCCTTATCCATTAACTGCCGAACAAAAGAAAAAATTAAACCAGGCCCTGAATACCCGGACCGGTCAGAAACTTACATTAATTGAAAAATCAGATGATCATCAAAGTATTGCCGGTATCTACATCAAACTGGGCAGTTTAATTATTGATGGCACCCTCCACAATAAATTCAAACAGGCCTTGAGTAAATTAAAAACTGATCTTAAAATATGAAAACCAGCCTTAATCTTAAAAATAATAAAGTTAACTTTGTTGACATTAAGGAAGTCGGACAGATCAGAGATATTAAAAAAGGGATCGCCCGGATCAAAGGCCTGCCCGGTTGTATTTACGGTCAGCTGATCAGGTTTGCTTCCGGTATTAAGGGATTAGTGATCGGGTTTGATGAAAGGGACGTGATGGTTCTGGTGCTGGGCGATGAAACGCTGGTTCGTTCCGGGGAAGAAGTGACCAGTCAGATCGAACCGCTACGGATACCGGTCGGGCATGATTTTATCGGTCGGGTGGTTAACGCTCTGGCCGAACCGATTGATAACCGGGGTTTTATCAAAGCTGAAGACCATTATCCTGTTTTTCGGGAAGCCCTGGGAGTGATCGAAAGATTACCGGTCGATGAGCCGATGCAAACCGGTATCAAGATCATTGATACCGTTATCCCTATTGGCCGGGGTCAACGTGAATTGATCATCGGTGACCGGATGACCGGCAAAACGACCCTGGGCATAGATACTATCTTGAACCAAAAAGGTAAGGATGTTGTTTGTATTTATTGTTGTATCGGCCGGAGTCAGGTTTCGTTGATCAAGATCATTCAGTTACTGCAGGAACGGGGCGCCATGGATTACACTTTTATTGTTTCGGCCACCGGGTTGGCTTCGCCCAACGAACAGTTTCTGGCGCCTTATACCGCTGCGGCTTTAGGTGAATTTTTTATGTTTAACGGTCAGCATGTCCTGCTTGTTTTTGATGATCTGACCCGTCACGCCTGGGCTTATCGCCAGATCTCCTTGCTGCTGGAACGGGCCCCCGGGCGCGAGGCTTATCCGGGCGATATTTTTTATATTCATTCTCAGTTACTGGAACGGGCGGCTAAATTACGGAACGAATTAGGCGGCGGTTCCATGACTTTTTTACCGATTGCCGAGACTTTGCAAGGTGACTTTACCGGTTACATTCAGACGAATTTGGTTTCAATTACCGATGGCCAGATTTTTTTGAGCAGTTCTTTATTTTATGAAGGATTTAAGCCGGCCATTGATACGGGGCTTTCCATTTCCCGGATCGGCAGTAAAGCCCAGACGCCGATCATGCGCGAATTGAGCCGGATGCTCCGGTTGGAATACGTTCAGTATCGCGAACTGTTGAAAATGACCCGCTTGCGAACCCGGCAGTCTCCGGAGATCGAAGCCAAGTTGAAACGTGGTAATGTCCTGAACATTCTTTTTACCCAGGATCGGAACGCTCCTTTATCTTTGGCCGCCCAGGCGGTCCTTTTTTACGCTTTTAAATTGCATGTTCTGGAATTACTTTCTCTGGAGCAGATCAAAGAGTTCAAGCAGGAGATATTTCCATTTCTCCAGGAACATTACGCTGATTTGATAAAAAAGATCGAGGAGAAAAAAGAATTGCTTCCGGAGATCACGGAAAAGTTGGATAGATGTTTTACTGAGTTCTTGAGGGTAAAGAAAAAATGAAATCGCTCCAGGATCTGAAAAAAGAGACTACTTTTAACAACGAAATGCACGATTTGATCGATATTTTAAGGAAGACCGCGGTCGCGCAATTCCAGGTATTATTCTCCAAGCAGAAAGCGCTGAGCATTGAAAATAGATTCACGAAATATTTAAATAAGATGTTTAACCTGATCACTTATGAAAAGGTCCGTCATCCGATATTCACTAATCCTAAAAACCGGGTGTTGTTGATAATGATGACGACCGATATGGGTTTTCTGGGCGGGGTCAATACCAAGGTGATCGAGTCCGGGTTGAATCTGGTCGGCCCGCGGGACGTATTTGAGGTGGTCGTGGTTGGCGAGAAAGGCCGGGATCATTTTGTCGGCGCCAGCCATAATTGCGTTTTCTTGCCCGGTGTGACCGACGGAGTTAAATTTGACGAGGTGACCACATTGCGTGATTATATTTTTGCCACTTCAATTCGAGAAAAATTTGGCCGTGTCCTGATTACTTACCCCAAGTTTTTTTCCTTTGCCCATCAAAAGATCGAAACATTACAGTTGATTCCCTGTGATTATCTTTTTAAGGGCGGGAGTAAAAAACCGCCCAGTATTAAAATAAAATCGAAGACCGAAGGAAATCAGGAACCAGAAAAAGAAATAGAGCCTCCGCCGGTTAAGGCCGGCCCGGTTTTGCCGGAAAAAATTATTTATGAGCCTTTCCTGGATAAAGTGGTTGATTATCTTATCCGGGCCTGGCTGGCTCATCATCTTTATCATATTTACTGGCATAGTAAATTGTCTGAACTGGCTTCTCGGTCGATGCATCTGGATGAAAGTCTGTCTGAACTGAGCGAAATGAAAACCACGACGCGGATGCAATATCTGAAAGTAAAGCATGAGTTGACCGATCGTAATACCCGCGATATTTTTGGCGGGCGGATCGTTACTTTAAGGAAAAAACAAAATGCCAGCTCCTGATGGAACCCAGGTAAAAACCGGTAAAATCGTAGCCGTTAATGGCCCGATTGTTGATGTCAAGTTTTCATCCGAAACGCCGTTACCGCATCTTTATGAGTTACTTGAAGCGAAAACCTACGATGATCGCCTGGTCCCGCTGGAGGTGGTCGAACACGCGCCCGGTAACCTTGCCCGGTGTATCGCTCTCGCCCAGACTTATGATTTGCAACGTAATAGTTTGGTTAAAGCAACCGGTGATTTTATTAAAACCCCGGTCGGTCAAGCGGTTTTCGGCCGGTTGATGAATGTGCTGGGTCAGCCGATTGATAAACGGGGTGAGATTAAAGCGGAAGAATATGCCCCGATTCACGAACATGTTCAGACCGCGATCCGGATCCCCCGGCGGGGAATTAAACCGGAGTTAATGGAAACCGGGATTAAAATGATTGATCTTTTTTTCCCGTTAATTAAAGGCAGTAAAACCGGTTTGCTCGGCGGCGCTGGCGTCGGGAAAACTATTCTGGTGTTGGAAATCATTCATAACATTCTCGAAAGGCAAAAAGGGGTGACTATTTTTACCGGGGTGGGCGAGCGTATCCGTGAAGGAAACGAGTTATATTTTGAATTCCAGAAGCAGAACCTGCTTGATAAAGTTATTCTGGTTTTTGGGCAGATGAACGAATCCCCGGGCGCTCGTTTTGAGGTGGCTCATACCGGGGCGACCATTGCTGAATATTTCCTGCGTCAGCACCAGGACGTCCTTCTTTTTGTTGATAATATTTTCCGCTTTGTTCAGGCCGGCAGTGAACTTTCCACTTTGTTGGGCCGGACTCCTTCGGAGACCGGTTATCAGCCAACCCTGTTATCCGAAATGAGCGGTTTTCAGGAACGGATCCGTTCGACCAAAGACGGCTCCATTACGGCCATTGAAGCTGTCTACATGCCCAGCGATGACCCGACCGATCCGGCCGTGGTCTGTACTTTTGGTTATCTTGATTCGATCATCGTTCTTTCCCGGGACCGAGCCCAAGGTGGTTTTTATCCGGCCATTGATCCTCTGGCTTCCTCCAGTTTTAGTCTTGACGCGGAGATTGTCGGGCTGCGTCATTATAATATTGCCATGACAGCTCTGCGCATACTGAATAAATATGAAGAATTGAAACGAATCGTCGCCGTTATCGGGATCGAAGAAATATCAAAAGAGGACCGGATGACTTATGAGCGGGCCCAAAAACTCAATAATTTCTTGACCCAGCCTTTCTTTGCCGGCGAACTGTACACCGGCGCTAAGGGAGCTTACGTGACGCGGGAAAAAACTCTGGACGGATGCGAAAAAATTTGTGACGGTGAGTTTGACCGCCGGCCGGCCGATGGTTTCTATATGATCGGTGAAGTTTGATTTAATTTTATAATGAGGAAAAATTTATGGGAAGCAAAACCGAATTATCTTTAGGCGAAACACTGGTCAAGTTAGGCGTTTTAAATAAAGCCGCTTTGGAAAAAGGGCTGAAAGAGCATCTTAAGTCCGAGGAGCCGCTGATTCATTGCCTGACCAAGTTGAAACTGGCCGATGAGGAAAAGATATTAAAAAATCTTTCCCGGCATTTTAAGATGCCGCTGATCAAATTAAAAGAACAGAAGATCGACTCTCAGCTCATTCAAACAATAGCGGTCAAATTCGTGGCTCATTATAAATTCATGCCGGTGAAACTGGAAGGCCGGACTTTAACCATGGCCGTTTCTTCCCCGCCGGATATCAGAACCCAGGATGAGATCAGGTTGAATCTTGGTTATGAGCTTAAGATCGTTCTGGCGTCCCGGGACGATATTATCAATGCCATTAAAAAACATTACGGCCTGGCCGCCGATACGATCGAAAAGATCATGATCCAGAGCGGTAAGAGCATTACTATCCCGGCCGAAGATCTGTCCGAAAAAATAGAAGATATTGAGCAGGCCGATGACGCCTCAGTTATTAAGTTGGTCAATCAGATTCTTTTGGAAGGTCACCGCCGCCGGGCGACCGATATCCATATCGAACCTTATCGCGGAAAAATGAAATTAAGGTATCGGGTCGATGGTATCCTTTACGACGCCAACGTTCCCCCGGCCATTAAGAATTTTTTTCCGGCGATCCTGTCCCGGATCAAGATCATGTCCAACCTGAATATTGTCGAACGGCGTTTGCCTCAGGACGGACGATGTGTGGTTAAAAGCGATCAGGGTACTTTTGATATGAGGATCTCCATTATGCCGACCCCTTACGGGGAAAGCGTGGTCATTCGTTTACTACCGACCCGGATGCTTTACCGCTTTTCTGATCTGGGGCTTGACCCTAATAATCTTAAAATATTGGAAGTCCTGCTGAAAAAACCGCACGGGATTATTTTTGTTACCGGTCCGACCGGTAGCGGTAAGACCACGACGCTTTACGTTTGTCTCAACTCTTTAAATACCGAGAAAGTGAAGATCATTACTATTGAAGATCCAATCGAGTATGAGTTGGACGGAATCACCCAGATTCAGGTCAATCCGGAGATCAAACTCAGTTTTGCCCGGGGTCTGAGAAGCATGCTCCGGCATGATCCGGATGTGATGATGGTCGGGGAAGTGCGGGATCAGGAGACCGCCGAGATCACGACCCGCGTTGCGCTGACCGGTCACCTGGTTTTTTCCACCTTGCATACTAATGATGCGGCCAGCGGGGTGACCCGACTGGTCGATATCGGCGTGGAACCTTACTTGGTCACTTCTTCGGTCGAGGCCTTTATTGCCCAGCGGCTGATCAGGGTGATTTGCCCGAAGTGTCGAATGGAAGATACTTCCCAACTGTCGGAAATAAGACAGGAGATCGCCGTTTGTCTGGGGCTCGGTTCGCCGGCGGAAGTGAAGGTTTACAAAGGCACCGGTTGCGAAGAATGTAATTTTACCGGTTACCAGGGCCGGACCGCTATTTATGAAATTCTTTTAGTCGACGAGAAGATAAAAAAAATGGTTTTAGAAAAAGCTTCATCGGACCAAATAAAAAAAGCCGCTATGGGTTCCGGTATGAAGACGCTTCGGCAGATCGGTTGGGAAAAAGTTAACAGCGGTCTGACCACCCCGGAAGAAGTGGTTCGGGTGACCCCAACCGAAAAGTATGAGACCGGTCAAGTCGAGGGAGGAAAGGAGCCGTTGCCGGTTACCGCCGCGGCCACCCGGGCGCCGGCCAAGGTCACACAACCGACCGGTTCGGAAAAAAGGATCTATGACCGTCTTTCCACCCGCGTGCCGCTGGAATATTCGCTTTATAAAAAATCGTTGGATTCAACCGAAGAAGAATTTTCCAAAACATCAAAAACTGTGGCTAAGGATATCAGTGCGGGCGGGGTTCTTTTTGAAACTAGGGAATTCATCCCGGCCGGCGGGATCATTAAATTGACAATGGAAATTCCTTTTGCCCGGAAAAAAGTCGAATGTCTGGTCCGGGCCATCCGGGTGGAAGAAATAAAAAAATCCGGCCGTTTTAATATCGGTTCCCAGTTTCTTGATATTGACAGTGCCGATAAGGCGATCATTGATAAATTTGTCCAGCAGGAACACGGCGTGATGAAAAAAGAGATCCTCTGGCCGTAAAAAAATATGCCGTTATATACTTATAAAGCAAAAACCGGACCTAATCAGGTTACGGAAGATGTGATCGAAGCTGATTCACATGAGGAAGCGATCACGAAACTGACCCGGCAGGGTTATTTCCCGATCCGGGTCCAGCTGGTCTCCGGTTCAGCGGCGTCCACTGAACGGCCCGAAGCGGCTTTCGCCCGGGTAAAATTTCGTGATCTGAATACTTTTACCCGTCAACTGGCCAGCTTGATCAAGTCCGGCGTGCCGATCTTGAAAGCCCTGAATATTATTTCCGATCAGACGGAAAATAAACATTTAAAAAATATCGTGACCGATGTGGCCCGGCAGGTAAAAGAAGGTCGCATGCTTTCCGACGCGCTCCAGAATTATCCGCAGATTTTTCCGCCTCTTTATATCGCTATGATTCGGTCCGGGGAAAACAGCGGGGCTTTGGAACAGGTTCTCCTGCGGATCACCGAGCATCGTGAAAAAGCCGCCGAAATTCGTTCGCGGATCCGTTCGGCCCTGGCCTATCCGGTACTGATGGTTTTTGTTGCCCTAGTGACCATTATTGTCCTGCTGGCTTACGTCGTTCCTCAGCTGAAAAAAGTGTTTGACCAGATCGGGCAGGAATTACCGCTGATTACCAGGATCTTGATCGGGGTCAGTGATACGTTAGTTAATTACTGGTATTTGTTCGTTGGCGGCGTGTTTCTTCTGTTAGTTTTAACTAAAGGGGTGACCTTGATTGAAAAAACGGCTTTTGATCTGCTGAAATTAAAGTTACCTTTGATTGGTAATTTTATCAGAAAGATCGAGATCACCCGTTTTGCCCGGACCATGAATATGTTACTGACTAACGGTATTCCCATTCTCGGAGCCATGGAAATCACCATTCCTACGCTGGCCAATAGCGTTTATCAAAGCGAACTGAAAAAAATCATTGATGATCTCAGGAACGGTCAGCCGCTGGCTCGGGGATTGCGGGCCAGCCCCTATTTTTTTCCTTTTATGGTCAGTCTGGTCGCCGTCGGTGAAGAAAGCGGTCGGTTGGATGATACCTTTAATGAGATCGCCGTCAGTTACGAACGGGATATTAACGAGGCTACTAAAATACTTCTCAGTTTGCTGGAACCAGCTTTGATTCTCGTTTTGGGTCTGATTGTAGGTTTTATCGTCTTCTCCGTTCTCCTACCGATCTTCTCGATTGACGTAACATCTTATTAAAATTTTTTCTCATTGGTAAAATCCAATAAGTGTGTTATAATTATAACAGAACATAATGTGTATATTTAGTAAAGAGGTGACTTATGGGAAATAACCAAAAAGGCTTTACTCTGATCGAGATCATGTTAGTGGTCATTATTATCGGTACTCTGGCCGCCATGGTCATGCCTCGTTTAGTCGGTCAATCAAAGAAAGCATTTATTAAACGGTCCCGGGCCGATATCGCCACTATTTCCACTGCTCTACAGCGTTATGAAATGGATAACGGGTTTTTTCCTAACCAGCAACAAGGTTTGCAGGCCTTGATGGAGAAACCTTCTTCCTCACCCGTACCCATTAACTGGGATGGTCCTTATTTGGATAATGCCCCCAAAGATCCCTGGAATAATGCTTACCATTACCGGAACCCGCCTCAGGAACGGACCCATGATTTTGACCTCTACTCTTCCGGTCCGGATACTAAAGAAGGGACTGAGGATGATATTACTAATTGGGGTAAGTAACTCCATTATATGCAAAAAAAAATCGTTTCCAACCGCATTACCCGGGTTGATTTAACGGGCTTCACCCAGTTAGAGATTACGAAAATTACTACCAAAAGTATTTCAAACATAGAAACTAAACAAACCTTCGTTAGAAATTATACAATACGACGGTCGTCCCGAAGAGACGACCTATCTCTAACGGGGTTCACTCTTATTGAAGTCCTGATCAGCATTTCCTTTTTATCTATTTGCCTGATTGGTATCTATCAGGCTTTTATTGTCAGTCTTGATGCCCAGTTAAGAACAGATAGCTATAACCAGTCCATTATCGTCGCCGAGGAACAATTGCGTCTGTTTAAACAGGCATTAAAAAAAGAAGACAAACTGAATGATCTCGAGTTAACCGGTCAGGTCAACCGGGGTCTGACAGTGTTCCAGTGGGAATTCAGTGTCGCTCCGATCGATTCATATGATACTTTAAAACAGGTCGCTGTAACCGTTGACTGGCGGAGGGGCAAAAGACATGGCCAGGTATCTCTGGCGACTTATCTGGAATCAAAATCTCAAAATGAAAAAGAATGATTTCCCCATTCGGATTAATAACTACTCTAACGGGCCGGCCTGCCGGTTTACCCGCCGGAGTTCGGAGAACAAAGGAGGGCGGGCAGGGTTGACCCTTTTAGAAACTCTTCTGGCCTCGGTTTTGATCGCTGTGGTCGGTTTGGCTGTTTATCATGCTTATTGGCAGGGGACAAACGTCTGGCGCCGGGTGCAGGGTCATGGTCAGCAGAAGGAAAGGGTCATTATTTTCCTTGAACGTTTTTCGCAGGAACTCAGAAATACTTTTGTTTTTCAGGGTATTCCTTTTGAAGGTAAAAAAAATAAATTATCTTTTGCCGCTTTGACCAAAGAATGGAACGTCCCGACGGACGGATCTGAGGCGGATTACATTTACAAGCCTGGTCTGATCAATTATGAATTCGATTTGGAAAAGAAAATTTTGGAAGGTGGACAGTTCACTTATTCCCAGTTGGCCGGTTCGCTAACGCGGACCTTCGGTTCGCCGGATTCTTCTTCTTTGCGTCCGGAACTGGAAAATATCCTTGAGGTAGATTTTACTTATTATCCCGGTGATCCGATTGGCGAGGGTCTGGAATCGTGGGATGCTCTCGGTCAGTTGCCGGCGGCGGTCCGGATCCGGATTAAATGGCCGGGTGTTAATAACGAGGTGGAAAGTGTCGAGAAAATTATTACTTTGTCTCCGATCTTCTAACCCCGTTAGAGATTACAAAAAGTGTTAACAAAAGTAATTTTAAACATGCAAGCTAAACAAATGTCCGTTAGAATACGCGCAATGCGACGGTCGTCCCCAAAAGACGACCTATCCCGGCATCATAGCGGTCGGGGCGGGCCTGCCTGTGCGTACAGGCACGCAGACAGGTCTCTAACGGGGTCTAAGGCCAGTGTTCTGGTTCTGGTTATCTGGGTGGTCAGCATGCTGACTATTATGGCTGTGACCATTGCCGGGTTGGTGACCGGACAGATGAATTTTTCCAAACATTTTTACCGGCGGGTCCGGGTCAACTGGCTGACTCAGGCCGGGGTGTGTCAGGCGATCGAAGAATTAAAAAAAGAAAAAGAATCATCCTGGTATGATTCCCTGAAGGAAGGCTGGGTCAATAACCCTCATATTTTCCGGACCGTGTCGCTGGGAGTGGGTCATTTTACTGTCAGTCATCAGTACATTGAAGCGAAGGAGAGCGGTTTTATCTTTTATGGTGCCAGTGATGAGGAGCGTAAATTGAATATCAATACCGCCAGCCGGCCGGTCATCCGAAAATTATTGGAAATAACCGCCGACTTGAGTGAGGCCGAAGCCCGGCCCCTGGCCGCGGCCATCGTCGATTGGCGTGATAAAGATAATAAGCCCGAATTGGGCGGGGCCGAAGATTCGTATTACCGGTCATTAAGCAATCCTTACCCGTGTAAAAATAAAAAATTCGATGTTCTGGAAGAATTATTACTGATCCGAGACCTGACCCCAAAAATATTCTCGCGGATCCGGTCGTACGTCACTATTTATGGTAAAGGCCGGGTTAATATTAACACCACTTCGCAGCCGGTTCTGATGGCTTTGGGGTTGACCGAGGCGCTGGCCGAAAAAGTGATCCAGTTTCGGGTCGGTTCGGACGACCTGGCTGGAACGCCGGATGACCGGGTTATTACCCGGCCCGGTGAGATCGTTTCGACTATTAACCGGTTGGTTTCTTTGGCCAAGGAAGAAAAACAGGCGTTGAATAATTTATATGTCGCTAATCTGATCACGGCGGCTTCGGAGTATTTTTTGATCAACGTGGATGGCCAGCTGACCGGACAGGGACGGAAAAATATTAAATGCGTTGTCACGCGAGACGGTAAAGTATGGCGGTGGATTGAACGATAAAAAGGATATATGTTAAATAAACTGATTAAGTCTCCTCATGTTTTAAGCTTGGAATTTGGCAACGAGTTCCTGAAGCTGGTCCATTTTAATCGTTCCGGCCGCGGGAAGATCCTGGACGTGGTCAGCCAGGATATCCGGACCATGACGGACGATGACATCTCAGATTTCCTTAAAAAATACCAGGAGGATAAAAAACTGCAGAATATCGAGGCGATCGTCTCGATCCCGGCCCGTTTCGCCATTACCAAAAATATCGAACTGCCTTCAACCAACCAGACGGAGATCAATGATATTATCCAGCTTCAGGCCGGTCGTCACACGCCTTATTCCCGGGAAGAGATTTTTATTAATTACATCCCGATCGGTGTTTATAAGGGCGGTTACACGAAGGTTTTACTGGTGATCGTCAACCGGGATGTCATCAAAAAGAACCTGGAAATCATGGAAAAGGCTCAGATCGCGGCCAAAAAGTTTTTGCTTTCACCGGAAATTATCGCCCGGTGGTACGCGGAAAACGCGCCGCTGGATAAGGCGACCCGCCAATCCTGCTCGGCGATCATCCATTTTGACCGTCAGGCAACCGATGTAATTATCGTGAACGAAGGTAACCCGATCTTTGTCCGCAGCGTGCCCATTGGAACGGTCCAGTTGACGGAAGAAGCGGCCGAGTACCAGGAACGGTTTATCGAAGAGATCAGGAGCTCTTTTGAGACTTATCAGGCGGAGAACATCGAATCGTTAAGTAAGGTTTTTTTTACCGGCGCGATTTCTGCCTTGACCGGCATTAAAGCGACTCTGGAATCCGGTCTGAATCTTGTGCTGGAACCCATTCCTTATGAAAACACGTTGAATTTCAGTGGCGGTATCGAAAACCAGGCAGAGTTGCTGGAACGTTTTTCTTTTGCCGCCCCGGCCTTGGCGCCGCTTAAATATAAGCAGGTCGCTATCGATCTGACCCCGGAAGAACTCAAGATTCGGGAAGCGGTCGCCGAAAAGAACCGTGATATTATTCTGGCCGGCACCCTGGCTATATTCATTATGATCATTATTTCCGCTGTTTTCGTCGAGAAAATATACGTTAAAAATAATTATTTACAGGGGTTGAAAAAAGAATACGAGCAGAATCATGCTGAGGTCGTTGGGCTGAAGGAAAAATCAAACAAGATGGTTTTGTTGAAAAATTATTTGAATGTCCGGCCCCATGCTTTGTATACTTTGACCGAACTCTTCAGTATGGTCCCGGAAAAAATACATCTTGAGAAGATAACTTATAATAAACTTAAGGGCGTGATTGAAGTGAATGGTGTTAGCCAGGAGAAGGACCTTCTGTATCAATTAGAAAAAGATTTAGAAGATTCTGATTATTTCAAGGGAGTCGAGATCCGGAAACAAACCAGTCAGACGATCAAAGAAGAATATGGGTTGCGCCAGGTGACTAATTTTACCATTGTTTGTGCTTTTGAGTCATTAGTCAGAAAGGTCGAAGAATAGACGGGGTTTATTATGATTTTTATCTCAAAACTTTCGAAACGGGAAAAAACGATTTTTTATGTGGCTGTTGTTCTGGTCGGCCTGGCTTTGCTGAATCATTTCTTTCTTAAGCCGACCTTGGCTCGTCTGGATCAGATCGAAGCGGAAACCGCCGTTTTTCAGCAGGATCTGAAGTCTGATAAAATGATCCTGGATCGTAAGGATTCGATTATTGCAGAATATAATAAGCGCAGTTATTATTTGAAAGCCAGTAGTGATTTTAAAAAAAATGTCGATCATCTGGCCATGGCCAGCCGATTACAGGTTGATAAAATTAGTCCGATTGATTTAAAAGAAGGTGATGAGGTATTTAAAGGTGTATCTGTTAACCTGGTCGGAGACCTGGAATCAGTGATCAGTTTTCTTCACGCTCTGAGCACTTCCGATATGATCGTCAGCATTCATACCCTGAACATGAGGCGAGAGGGTGCCAGGGAAGACTCGCCTCTGATGTGTGACATGAAGATCGCTCGGCTGGTTATCCGTTAAGTTTTTTTCTGGCCGGACATTTTGACGTAAGCCATTTGCAGGTTAGCCAGCATTCCCTCAAGATTTTTATTTTCCGTTTCGTCCAGGTTGCCTTTAGTTTTTTCTTTCAGCAAGTTGATCAGGTCGATCAGATATTTTGCCTGCGGCAGGTCGGTTTCCTTTTTCTGGGTCATCGGATTCGGTATTTCCCCCAGGGCCATCATTACCTGGGCGGCCAGGGTGGCGACAAAACTGACGAAATCAGGCGATGGCAGTTCCCGCGTTTTGTCCCGAGATGTTTCCGGCGGCGCAGTCGGCTTTGCCTCGACCGACTTTTTCTTATCCGATTCTACTGTTTTTTTCCATGATTCATCCACTTTTTTCTTTTCCATTGTTTCTTGTCCTTTCCAGTTAGTTATTTTTCTTTTGCTCGAACTCATCCCGGATCTTCCGGTACGCCCGGTTATCCGGTTTCAGGTTGATCAATTTTTCGATCAGGTCTTTGGCCTGCTCGGTTTTTTTTGTCTGGTGGTAATATTTCGCTTTCAGGATATAATTGTCCGACAGGGCCGGGCTGAGCCGGATCGCCTGATCTATCAGTTTCCGGGCCGCGACCGGGTCCTGGTCCTGATTCCGGACTAAATATGTTTCCGCCAGACGGAGCTGATAATAGGGTTCGTGTGGGTAATTTCTGATCTTGATCTTGTAATAATTTACCAGTCGTCGAGCTAATGGTTTGAGATCGGCTTCGGATATTTTTTCCTGGTTGGCTAAATTACTCATTTCCTCCAGGACATCTACTTCGGTTGGTAACGTTCTGGATGCGGCCTGATATTTTTCAGCCGCTTTTTTAAATTGCTGATCTTGCTGATGTTTCTTGGCGTCTATATGAAGCAGGGCGGCGTTGAATAACGGGATTTTCTCCCGCGTTTCAAAAATATAAGATGACTCCCGGCTGAAAAAAGTTTTCAGGTCGGCGAACAGGATGATATTATCCGGTAGGATTATCGGCCTTTCCCGGCGGGTATATTTCAACGCTGCCTCGTAATCTTCCCGGTTCAGAGCAGTTTCCGCCAGTTGGCCGTAAGCATTACAGTCAACAACACTGCCAAACGGCGCCTTTTTTAATATCTGGTGCCACTCTCTCTCCGCCCAATCCGGTTGGTTAATCCGGGTTAAGTAATCGGCTAACTGGAAATGACCGTTTTCCGTAAAACCCTGGGTCGCGTTGGCAATTTCTTTTAGGACCGTTTCTTTCTCGACCGGTTTGTTCATCCGGTCATAAGTAATTGCTTTTAAATATAACGTTTTGATATTAGCCGAATCAAGTTTTGTCAACCGGTCGCACGTTTTCAGGGAGGCCTGGTATTTTCCGGCCGCCCGGTATGAACCGTTTAATTGGATCAGGATTTTCTGGTCATCCGGGCTGGTTTTCAGGATCGCTTCCAGCGCGTGGCTGGTTTCTTCATACTGTCCGGCCAGCTGGTAGAGTCGACTTAAGGTGATTCGCAGGGTTGTTGTTTTCGTCAGCTGTTCCGGCTGGACTTTCTCCGCAACCAGACTTATGTGACCTTTGACCTTCGTTACTGTTTCCGACCAGGTATCAGTATTCAGAACGAGGCTGATAATGGCGTCATCAACTTTATCCGTTTCCCGGTTCGGGTCCAGTAATTTAGCGTTTAAATAATACTCCAACGCTAGTTCCGCTTGCCCGGCCGCCGCCAATACCTGGCCGTAATCCCGGTACAGATCATGGCGGGTAGATTTGGGAATAGTATTGTTATTTAATATTCTTTCATAAGTGGGTCGGAGTATTTCCGAGCAGTTATATTTCAGCAGGGTTTTGGTTTGTTCTTTAAGTAATGTCCGCCACGGTTCATGCCGGCTATCGGGTTTTAATGACTGCTCGAATCCGGCCCAGATTTCCCGCGCTTTTTTCGCGTCGCCTTTCTCAAAATAACAGATACCGGTCAATCGTTGGATCTCCATCTGTTCAACCTGGGAATTTTTTGCCAGTTCTTCCGCCCGCTGATATATTTTTAAGGCCAAGTCGTATAGGTCCGCTGAACGGGCCAGCCGGGCCAGGGGATAAAAAGTTTTAGAGTCCTTGAATGATTCCCCGATTTTCAGCGCTTCTTCAAGCGTTGATCTGATCTGATCAGGTTGCGCCGAGATCAGATAGACTTCACCGAGTAGTAATAGTAAATTGTAGCGTGTTTGTTTGATCTTGACCGGGATCTGGCCAAGTTTTTCTTTTATTAAATTAGCGGCCGTGGCGTTCAGGTCCGTTTTCGCTAAACAGTTCAAAATAAAAAAAGACGCCACCGCGGTTCGGTTACTCTGATCTGGACGGATGTAATTTTCCAGTACTATCTCCAGTGCGTCCGGTAAATGCCCGGTCGCCACATTAGCCCGGGCTAGGGGTTTCAGGATGCTGGTATCCTTCGGCCACCGTCGGCGGGTTTTGGTATAAACTGCTAGTTGCTGGTCGGTCATCTGGTGCGTTTCAAAGATCCGGCCCAGAAAACGGTACTCCGAAATATTGGGATTAGCGATTACTTTTGAATCAATGATCTGCCACCACGTTGCCCGGGCCTTGACCGGTTCATTATTCAAAAGATAGCATTCGCCTTTTTCCTTGAGTGCTTCCACCATAAAATTTTTGTCGACCTGTTCCATTATCAGTGAGTCTAACAAGCGGCGTGCTTCGTTAAAGTTTTTTGCTTTTTTGTGGCTGATGGCCAGGTGGAGTTTTAACTCATTGTTTTCCGGGAACCGGGCCGTCGCCTGTTGGTAAACATTGACCGCCTCGTCATTTTTTGACCGTTCATAATAAATGGTTGCTAGCTGGTGGTAATGATTTTCCTGAAAAGTTTTTAACTCCAGTGCGTTTTGCCAGGTGGTCTGGGCCTGGTTCGGCTGGCCCTGGTATTGATAAAACCGGCCCAGCGTAATCCGGTATTCCGGCACCTCCGGTTTCGAAACGATCAATTCCCGGTAGAACTTGATCGCTCCGGTCCAGTTCCGCGTCCGTTCATAAAGACTTTGAATGATTGTGATCATGAAGGTAGCTGAAGGCTTTAATTTTAACGCCTTTTCATAATGGCTGAGCGCGGTCGGGTAGTTTCCCTGAGCGTCATACAACCGTCCCCGTAAGCGTTCAGTCCAGAAGCCCGAAGCGTTTTTTAACAAACGCAGGCCTTGCCGGACGACTTTCGCGTCGTTTAAAAATTTGAGCAGGGAAGTATAGACTTGCGAGCAGACCTGGTCGTTTTTTTCATATTCGAGTATTTTCAACAGGACGGGCAACGCTAATTTTTGGTGATTCAATAACTGGCGGACGATCTGTTGGCGTTCTTTGGTTGGGGCTGTTTCGTAGCCGGTCATGAGATGGCCGATCTGAGCTCTTAATTCCGGGCTGATCTGCCATCGGATCAAACGGATCAACAACATAGCCCGCATTTTGATCTCCGGATCGGAGTGTTTTAGCGCCTGCTTCAGGGCCGGCAGGGCGGGCGAACCGATCCCCGATAATTTTTCCGTGGCTGCTTCTCGTTGGGTCCAATCAAGGTCGCCTAACTGTTCGATCAATCGGGTTATTTCTTCAGTCCGGTCGGCGGCGGACGGGGAGACCGGCTCTGTGTCCGGTTCCGCCCGGGTGGGTGCCGGTTGGGTTACCAGGCAAAAAAATATTAATAACGTGATGACACGTGAAGAATTGCCGAATAGGATTTTCATTGTTTAAAACTGGTTTGTTTTTCAAACGAATCGTCTTGGTTCGTTAATCATACCCATTTCCGGAAAAAATGTCAAGCGGATTCGGCCCGTTACCCGGGAGAGGATTTATCGAGAAACGATCAAAAATTACTTGCATTCTAAGTTTAAAGAATTATAATTATAAAATACTTATTAATCGGCCGGTTTATTATTAAACGCGAAAGGAAACGGTATGAAAAGATTAGTTTACTGCTTGGTTGTCCTGATCTGTTTTACTTTTATTATCGGTTGTGGTGATGACTCCTCCGGCACGTCTGGGACTGGATCTGTTAAAGACAGCACTAATGTTATAAAGATTGGTTATAATACGTCCGCTTTGATCAACGGTCAGCTGGGACATGTATTTATCCATACCAATATTCTGGAACAGAATAATTTAAAAGGTGAGGTCAAAAGTTTTGCCGATGAAAAATCATTGCTCGTTGCCCTGAAAGCCGGGACGCTGGACGCGGCGTTGACTTTTGATTTTCCGGCTATACTTTCTCTGGCTAATGGATTTGACGGTTTAATGGTCGGGACGCTGGGAGTTGTCGGGCGCAACGCGTTGGTCGTTTCGCCGACTTCCCCGATTAAACAAGTGAAAGATCTTAATGGTCAGAAGATTGGGGTGACTTTTAATTCCGCCGGTCACCGTGATGTGCTGGGTTGGTTGCGCCGGGCTGGTTTAAAACCGGGGAAGAGCATCGAATTGATCAATCTGAATGAATCAGAACTGATCGGGGCTTTACAGAATAAGTCGGTCGCCGGTGTGGTTTTGAGTGATCCGAACCTGGAAAAATATTATCGTCAAAAATATCAGATCCGGGCCGATTCCCGTAACTATTCGCTTATTCTGATCCGGCGCGATTACAGGCAGAAAAATCCTTCGGCTACGGCCAATTTTGTCTCCGCCGTGAAAAAAGCGATCTTTTTTGCCAACCGTCGTAAAGGTGAGGTTAATAACAAATGGTTCGCACCGGTTTCCGGGATCAAACAGGATCTGGTCTGGGCTTGCTCGGCGACTAATTCTAATTATAATTCCGTTCGGAGTATCGATAAGATCAATCTGGCTTTAACTGATTCTTATCTGAATATCCTGCGGAATAATGTGGCTTTTATTAAAGCCCAAAAGATCGGTAACCTGCCCGACTTGAATAAGTTCCTTGATGCCGGATTGAAAAAGACCGTTGAAAAAAAGATCGATCCGGCTCAGTTCAAAGTCGATTCCGTTAAGGTTAAGTGATCGCTCGGTAAGTTTTTTTCCGGGAGATCATCCTGAATCCCGAAGGGTGAAAGATCTTGGCAGGTCGACAGTATGTGCCTTGTTATTTTATCTCTAACAGGGCTTGATCGATGATCGCTTCACCTGTTTTTACTAATTCTTCAGCCCGGTTTTGGCTCTGCGCGTCTGAATAGACTCGGATCAACGGTTCCGTCCCCGACTTTCTGATCAATAACCAGGATTGGTCCTGATAGACCCTTTTTAATCCGTCCAATGTCACGTCTTTTCTCCGGTCGGCCGGGACTTCCTTTTCCCAGATCTCCCGTACCTTTTTCATCAACCGGTTTTTCAGATGGTTGGGGCAGGGCCGGGTATGCTTGACTTGATAGAAGACGGGAAACTCATAGGTTAATTGTTTTAATGTTTTCCCGGTTCGAGCCATGATTTCCAACATTTTCAGCCCGGCCAGGATACCATCGGCCCAGAGTGTTTCCCTACAGAAATAATATTTACCGGACTCTTCATAGGAAAAATCAGCTTTCAGGTCACGGATCACCTGCAACGTGGCCGGCTGG
>DAOWBV010000173.1 GCA_030633885.1 Planctomycetota bacterium | reverse complement strand
TTTGGGAATTTGTTCCGGGATGCCCGGTTCCGTCGGTTTTATTTCCCGGATGGTGTTGTCATCATTATAAGAAACCGCGTACAAGGCCGGGGCGTAAAGACTGGGGATTTTCATGACCAGTTGTTTGATGATCTCTGATCGGCTGAGGTTCGGTTCTTTTTTTAACGCTTGTAGTTCTTGGGCCAGGGTAACGATCTTTTCTTCGCCGTCCCCGACAATAAAGATATCGATAAAGTCAGCCATTGGTTCCGGCGTAAACGCGCCCGGGCCGCCGGCGATGATGAGCGGGTCGTCTTTTTGTCGATCGACGGAGCGTAACGGGATCCCGGCCAGATCGAGCATGTTGAGAACATTGGTATAACATAATTCATGCTGGATGGAAAAGCCGACCACGTCGAAATTTTTTACCGGGGTATGGGTCTCCAGCGTGCAGAGCGGGATCTTTTCCTGCCGCATCAATGATTCCATGTCAAACCAGGGGGTAAAGACACGCTCGGCCAGAATATTATCCTGCGCGTTCAGAACGCCGTAGAGAATTTTCAGGCCCAGATGAGACATGCCGATGCGATAGGTGTCCGGGAAGGCCAAGGCGAATTTCAAGCCGGTGGCGGCGTGGTCCTTGACCACGGAATTCACTTCGCCCCCGATATACTGGGACGGGTTCTGGATCTGCAGTAATATTTTTTCTATTTTCGGCCAGTAATTGGTCATTAATTATTGATTCTGTTGAAGTTTAAAAAAATATCCCCCTCCCTTCATGGGAGGGGTTAGGGGAGGGTGACTTAACCCTCACCCCCACCTAATCCTCCCCCATCAAGGGGGAGGGATTTAAGGATTATACTTATTGTAACATAAAAAATATGATTCGCAATATATTTTTATTTTGGAGTGTATTGACCATGTCAATGTATCTAAGGCATTATCACGGATAATGCATTCCGTAATAAAGGAAATAAAAAAAGGACTTTATGAAGCGCCCTTTAATATAAACGTGGCAAAACCGAATCGGTTCTAAAAATTTAAATTTTTAGCGGGATATAATCAGGTTTTTTTTCACTATCCTTGACCCCGTTAGAAGCATTTGGTATTATTAGGAATACTTTACAGACAATAGCGGGTTAATACTATAAACGTTATTATCCTTACAATACGACGGTCGCCTTAGGCGACCTGCCTGCCTCGCCGAACCACCGGGCAGGCGGGTTTCTAACGGGGTTGACCCCGTTAGAGATCAGTGATAATATCTTGATATTTGGTGGTAGCGCATTCAAATTCCGGTCATACTAATGTTAATTGGAAAAACTTTTTGACGGTCGTCCTGGGACGACCTATCTCTAACGGGGTTGACAAAAAATCGGCCGGTGATATAATTATTTTGTAAAGTTCTGAACGCGAAACTGCATTACGAGAAAGATGGTTTACCTGGTTTGAAGCGGATAAAATTAACGGTTTATAAAGAAAAAGCGATATTGGTCGGGATCATTACGTCCAAGGGCGCGAAAGAATGGATTGGTCCGACACGAAAGAGAAGGCGCCAGCCCGAAGATTATTTAGAGGAATTAAACCGGCTGGCCCAGACGGCCGGGGCGATAGTCACGGAACAAATTATCCAACATCGGACCAAGCTTGATCCGGGTTACTGTCTGGGCCGGGGCAAGGCCGAAGAGATCGCTCAGTTGGTTAAGGATCAAAAGATCGATGTCATTATTTTTGATAACGATCTTTCGCCCGCCCAGATCCGGAACCTGGAAAAAGTGTGCGGGACCAAGGTGATCGACCGGTCTGAACTGATCCTGGATATTTTTGCCACCCACGCCCGAAGTAAACAGGCCAAATTACAAGTTGAACTGGCTCAATTGGAATATACTCTGCCTCGTTTGAAACGGCTTTGGGGACATCTTTCCCGGATCGAAGGCGGTATCGGGATCGGCCAGCGCGGGCCCGGAGAAAAACAGTTGGAGATCGATCGCCGGTTGGCCCGCGACCGGATCACCCGGTTGAAACGCGAACTGGCCGAAGTGACCGCCCGCCGGCAGAGGGAGGTGGCCGCCCGATCGAATAATTTCACGGTCGCCTTGGTTGGTTACACTAACGCCGGAAAATCCACGTTGATGAACACCCTGACTGATACCAAAGTTTACGTGGATGATAAGCTGTTTTCCACGTTGGATACCAAGACACACGTTTGGAAATTGAAAAACGGGCAGAAAGTCCTGCTGAGTGACACAGTCGGTTTTATTAAAAATCTGCCCCATCATCTGGTTTCTTCGTTCCACGCCACGCTGGAAGAGGTGACCCAGGCGGATTTGTTGATCCATGTAGTGGACGCCGGTTTGCCTGTTTCGCTGGCCGGCAGGCCGACCGTCAAAACTCACGTTGAAGCGGTGAAAATCGTTCTGAAAGAATTAGGGTGTGACGAAAAACAGATCATACTGGCTTTGAACAAGGTCGATGAAACCGATCCGTTGGAGTTGACCATTTTGCGGAAACATTACCCGGACGCGATCCAGATCTCGGCCCGAAATAAGAAAGGATTAGACGAATTAGAGAAAAAAGTAACCGGGTATCTGGCCGGCCGGCAATTGGAATTGGACCTGCAGGTCTCGGCCGGGAATGGAAAACTGCTGGCCTACCTGGCGGACCGCGGCCAGATCCTGAAAAAAGTTTACGAAGACGGCCTTGTCCGGATAAAAGTCCGGTTAGGTCCGCGTGATCTGATCAGAGCGCAGGAATTGGGCGCGAAAAAGATTTAAAGTGAATAGTTTTAATGTAAAGGAGAAGCGATGATGAGAAGAGATTATCACGTGCCCCATATCAAAGTGAAACCACCCGGTCCCAAAGCCCGAGCGGTGTTAAAAAAAGACAAACGTTACATTACTCCTTCCTACACCCGGGCCTATCCGCTGGTGGCTAAACGCGGCCAGGGTTTGATGATCGAAGATGAGGACGGGAACCGGTATCTCGATTTTTCTTCCGGCGGCGGCGTTTGTAATACCGGTCATTGTCATCCGGAAGTAGTGGCTGAGATTCAGAAGCAGAGCGAGCAGTTGATCCACATGATCGGGACGGATTATTATTATCAGCTTCAGGCCGATCTGGCGGAAGAGCTGTGCCGGATCACCCCGGGCCGATTCCCGAAAAAAGTATTTATGACCAATTCCGGGGCGGAGTCGGTTGAAGCAGCGATCAAACTGGCTCGTTACGCGACCAAGCGTCCCAGATTCATTGCTTTTATCGGTGCTTTTCACGGTCGGACCACGGGTGCGATGGCCTTGACGGCTAGCAAAGTTGTTCAGCGGCGTCACTTCGCGCCGTTAATGTCGGAAATCACCCATACCCCCTATCCATATTGTTACCGTTGTACTTTTAATTTGAAATACCCGGGTTGCAAATTTGCCTGCTTAAAATACATTGAGAAAACACTTTTTACCAAAGTGGTCCCACCGGAAGAAGTGGCTGCTTTTGTCATTGAACCGATCCAGGGTGAAGGTGGTTACATTGTTCCTCCGCCGGGCTATTTAAAAGAGCTGCAAAAACTGGGCCGAAAACATGGTATTTTGTTGGTAACTGATGAGGTCCAGAGCGGATTCGGACGGACCGGCAAGATGTTTGCCGTCAATCACTGGGGCGTAGTGCCGGATATTATTTGTTTGGCTAAAGGAATCGCTTCGGGCCTGCCTTTAGGGGCGATGGTGGCGCGGGCGGACCTGCATATCTGGCCGTCGGGTGCCCACGCTAATACTTTCGGTGCGAATCCGGTTGCGTGCGCCGCGGCATTGAAGACGATTGAATTGTTGGAAAGTAGCCTGGTCAAGAATTCCGCGAAAATGGGCGTTTACCTAACCGGGAAATTGCGCCGATTACAGAAAAAATATAAGATTATTGATGATGTGCGCGGAAAGGGATTGATGGTTGGGTTGGAAGTAATCAAGGATAAGAAAACCAGAACGCCTGATCCGGCGAAAAGAGAAAAGATCGTCCAGGATTGTTTCCGGAACGGAATTTTGTTTCTCGGTTGCGGTGAAAACTGCC
>DAOWBV010000064.1 GCA_030633885.1 Planctomycetota bacterium | reverse complement strand
TTTTCTTCTCTAACCCTACCTACCACCTACTACATTACCCTATCGCTTCCACAATCACGGCCATACCCTGACCGCCACCGATACAGGCGGAAGCCATGCCGTACCGTTTACCCAACCGGCGAAGTTTATAGAGTAAAGTCATGGTCAACCGGGCCCCGGTGGCCGCGTAAGGATGACCGTAAGCGATCGCGCCGCCGTCAATGTTCGTCTTAGCCCGATCAAGGCCAAGAACTTTTTCAACGGCAATATACTGGGCAGCAAAGGCTTCGTTGATCTCGATCAGATCAATATCGCTCAATTTCAGGCCGGCGATCTCCAGGGCTAACTGGCAGGACGGCACCGGTCCGATACCCATGATCGCCGGATCCACCCCGGAAGCGGCGGAGGCGATCAGCCGACCAAGCGGTTTCAGATTTTTCTCCGCGGCCAGCGACTCACTGGTTAAAACCATGGCCGCAGCCCCGTCAACGATCCCGCAAGAATTCGCGGCCGTCTGGACACCATCTTTATGATAGATCGGCGGCAAGGCCGCGATCTTTTCCAGTTTGGTTTCCGGACGCGGGTGTTCGTCAACAGTCAGCGATTCGACTTTTCTGGGCAATTTCACTTTACGCGTTTTAAGATTATGAGCTTCCAGTTTACAACTGGTTACCGGAGTGATCTCTTCTTTAACCCAACCTTCTTTTATCGCTTGACCGGCCCGCTGTTGGGAAAGGATCGCGAATTCATCGCATTCCTGTTTAGTCAGTTTATGTTTTTTAGCCAGGTTTTCCGCGGTTACCCCCATTGGGCAATCGCAGGAAGTATCGAGGAACGCCTCCCAGAGATAATCAACATATTGCGGTCGGCCGATCGGGAACCCCAATCGGGCGCCGAACGCGACCACGGGCATCTGGGTCAGATTTTCGGTGCCGCCGGCCAGAACGAAAGAGGCTTTTCCTAAACAGATCTGTTCGGCCGCCTGCGCGCAGGCTTCAAAGCTGGTACTGCAAATACGCTGAACCAGATGGGCCGGCGTCGAAATCGGCGCGCCCGCGTAAAGTCCAATATGCCGGGGTGAAAAAAAATGATCTCCGCTCGACGCCCCGACATTCCCAAAAATAACACTATCGATCAGGTCCGGCGCGATCCCGGCTTGCTTGATCGCCGCCCGGGAAGCGATCACGCCCAATTCGATCGCCCCGACTTTAGACAAAGTGCCGGTGTAACGCCCGAAAGGCGTCCGTTTCCCCGAGAGAAAAACAATCCCGTCATATTTAGCTCCGTAACCTTTTTGTTTATCCTTGAACCCCTGAGCTTTGGGGACGCCTACGTTTTTTTTACTCATTTTATCCTCCGAAAGTATTTTCCATTCCTTTAATTAAATTAACGATCGATTCATTAGCCGGTACCGCGACCTGATGCTTATGTCCGTACTCGACTATTTTCATATTCAAAAATTCTATTTCCGTTAACCGTTGAGCGTCCACATCAACGTGCATGGAAGTTTTATGATGACCGGCTTTATCCAGATAACCTAAGCTGTGATCCAGAAAACCAGATCCGTAATCATAACCCAATTTTTTCGCCACTTTGACGCCTTCTTCAAGCAACTTAACGACTAGTTGACGGGTAGCCGCAAAATCCATGGCCTGCTTCATGGTTTGCTTGGTCAACGCGGTCACCGGGCTCAAGGAAGCGTTCAGGATAGTTTTTTCCCAGATGTATTTTTTAATATCAGGAGTAAATTCCGTATCCAGGCCGGCTTGGGTCATTAGCTGAGCGATCTCCCGGGCCGGCTTTTCTCCGGCCGGGTGCGCGGCTCCGATATAATTCGGCTTATTAAAAAAACTCATCTTGATCTGGCCGGGAGCAACAAGATTTCCCGCGTAGTTGACAACGGCCCGCAGGGTTCGTTCCCGACCAACCGCCGCCGCGATAAATTCTTCCGTATCAATACCATTCTGAAAGCTAATCAACTGTGCCTGGCCGGCGGCCGTCTTTTTTATTTCAGGAGTGATGATCCTGAGAACCGGGCCCTTAACGCAAATAAAAATATATTCGGGGCTGAACTTTTTTAATTCGGAAATTTTCAGACAGACGTCAGGTATTTTAACATTAATTCCTTCAAGTCCGGAAATCTTCAACCCTTTAGTTTTGATAGCCTTGAGGTGTTCTTCCAGAATATCAACCAGGACAACTGATTGACCATTCCGAGCTAAATGCGCGCCGAGGATTGAACCGATCGGACCGGCTCCGATGATGGCAATTTTATTTTTCATATCTTCATTATAACTGATTTTCACGGCGAATCAATAAAAACAGTCGCTAATCTAACTGCCACCCTTCCTGACCGATCAGTTTGACAAAAACACAACCGCCTTTTCGTTCTTTGATTATCTGATCACCTTGTCGGACGACCCGAAAAAGATCCTGGTGGAATTCATTGCCGACCGGGATGACCATGATACCTTTGTCTTTAAGTTGCTCAATTAGTTTTTCTGGTATTTTCGGACTACCGGCACTGACAATGATCCGGTCAAACGGGGCCATTTCCGGCCAACCCAGAGTTCCATCGCGGACCTGAAAAGAAATATTCCGGTAGTCAAGTTTAGTCTGAGCGCTTTTCAACAGCTCGGGGATCCGCTCGACGGTATAGACATGCGCTGAGATTTCGGCCAACAAGGCGGTCTGGTAACCGGAACCGGTCCCGATCTCCAGGATTTTTTCGCCTCCCCGAAGATCCAGAGCTTCGAGCATATAAGCGACCATATAGGGTTGAGAGATAGTTTGCCCGAAACCGATACTCAGCGGATGATCTTCATACGCCTGACCAATGTCTTCCGGCTTAACGAACAAATGGCGGGTAACTTTTTGGAAAGCGTCAAGAATTGATTGAGACTGAATGCCACGGGAAGCCAACTGATTTTGCACCATCAAAGTTCGCGCCCGTTCGCTCTCGGGCCGGTCGGCCGGCGAGACCGGAATTTTCGGATCGTAATTCATGGGAAAAAGAATTGGGCTTTAGCTAATTTGACGCGGGTTTACAAAGAACTCGGCAGGCCGATAAAAAATTTGTAGGTCTGATGGCCGATCTGAATTACATCCTCGTTTTTCAATCGTCCGTCATCAACTTTGTGACCGTTGACCGTACCCATTTTTTTCGCCGAGCAATTAATGAAACGAAAGCCACTCTCGTCACGAACGATCATGGCGTGCCGGGGTTGATAAAACCAACCGGAGGTCTTAAATTCACATTTGGGGCCGGTGCCGAAGAAAGTAACGGTTCTCATCAGGGAATGAGTCCGGGTACCGCGATTGGGAACCTGATAAGACAAGTAAGCCGCTATCCCGCTGGCCCGTTCCCGTTGTTTCCGTTCCAGCTGTTTCGGGTCGATGGCGATGGTCATATCGAGATCCTGCTTTTTCATATCGCTTTTCGCCGCCTCTTCCCGACCGGCTGTTTTGGCGTGCGGCAGACGAAAGTAAATGGAATAATTCCAGATACTGATCTCATCACCGTCATTTAAATTATGTTTGGTGACTCGCTTTCCCCGAATAAACGTCCCGTTACCACTGCCCAGGTCCAGGACCATATAGATATCGCCATTTTTTTCGATCCGGGCGTGATGGCGGGAAACACCGACGTTATCGATCTGAACATCGCAGGTTGAATCACGACCGATAATAATAGATTCTTTATCAAATTTAAAATTGTTGAGTGTTTTGCGGTTGTAAGTTAAAGTTATTTCAAACATAAGATCACCTTAATAATTTTATGCTGGATAAATCCCGCTGAATTATTGGATTGTCTCTAAACGGGATAAACCCCGTTAGAGATAGGTCGCCCGAGGCGACCGTGCTAACATCAAGCCTACTCTCTACCAAAACTTTTGCCGTAATGTTTTACTTACCTTCACTGAATTATTTAATTATCTCTAAGCGGGGTAAACGCTGATCCGGCGACCACCCTCAAACTTTACCCGGCCTTCTTTCACCGCGAAAATAGTATCATCGCGTCCGCGTTTAGTGTTAAATCCCGGTTTAAAAACCGTGCCGCATTGACGAACAATAATCGATCCGGACTTGACCAGTTCACCGGCGTAGTGTTTAACGCCCCGCCGTTGCGCGTTACTGTCCCGTCCATTACGTGAAGAGCCCTGTCCAGTTTTGTGTGCCATAATTTTACCTCCTTAAAACACCTGAAATCTGACCCCAATGATATAAAAAAATAACGGCCGGGTCAAGAAAAAAATACTCGTCAGCCATAAAACCAAACGGTGAGCCGAATTATTTCCTGAAAAAAGCACGGTGCAATATTTTCACCGTCGGTCGGACGTTCCGGTTATCAACCACAAAGGCGATATTGATCAAAGTCGCCCCCTGGGAAATCATGTGGACCTTAATGCCGGCCCGCTTCAACGGAGTAAAAATACTATCGGCAATGGTCGTCTTCTTCCTGATCCGCTCTCCGACCACGCAAATTATCGCTTTGTTTTTCAGTATCTTCACTTCCGCGAACTCGGCCAACTCGTGGATCGCCCGCGCCAGATGCCGGGGACTATCAGTGGTGACCGAAACACTCACTTCGGATGTGGCGATCATATCAAGGACCACTTTATGTTTGGCGAAAACATCAAAAATCTTAGCCAGAAAACCGGCGTAACCAAGCATTCGGGTGGAAATTATATTGATCAACTGTAAATTTTTCTTATAAACGATCGACTTGATCACATCCCGACTGGAACATTTTTTCAAAATGCTGGTCCCCGGCCAATCGGGTTTGAGCATATTCAAGATCCGGACCGGGATATTTTTCTTGATGGCCGGGATCAGGGTGGAAGGATGAAACCTTCCCCCGTAATAAGCCAACTCGCTGGCTTCATTAAAACTCATCCGGGCGACCGGGACGGCCCGGTTAACCAAACGCGGATCGACCGTCATTATTCCGTCCACGTCGCTCCAGAGTTGAATTTCCTTCGCCCCGCCGGCCGCGCCGATAATGGCCGCGGAATAATCACTCCCGTTCCGACCCAGCGTGGTGACCTGACCATAATTATCCCGTCCCAGAAACCCGGTGACCACCGGGACCCCTTTAGAATTTTTAAAAGACGAGGCAATCTTCTTTTCGATCCCGGCCAAAGGAACAGCCTGACCAAAATCAGAATCAGTCATTAATCCGATCTTAAAAGACTCGACCGGCCGGGCCGGAATACCCTGCGTCCGGAAATAATCAGACATGATCCGGCAGCTGAATCTTTCTCCGTAAGACAGGATCTGGTCCAACCGGCGCGGTGTCAATTTTTTAAACCCACTGATACCCCGAAGCATTTTTCGCAATTCTTCAAACAAAGGCTGTAAAGACTGATCTGATAACCCCAGCCCCTTGACCAGTCGACGGTGAAAGTCAATGATCCTTTTGACTTTTGAATGACCGCTCAGGGCGGACCGGGCAGAGTCTAACAACCAATCAGTCGTCAACCCGTGAGCGGAAACCACGATAATCGGTTTCCGGGCTAACTGTTTTTTAACGATCCCGGCGACCTGTTTGATCCGGGCAGGGTTTTTCAAAGAACTACCGCCAAATTTCATTACGATCATAAATTTTCTCTGTTGGTCGGACACCGTTTACGGTGCTTGGAACCCTCTCCGCCAGAGGACGGATCAGTCCTTTGGCTGAAAGGGCGCCCCACCTGGTTTAGAATTTCTAAATACGATTTTAGATGTAACGGTATGCTAATACCGATCCAAACGAATAAGATCCTGATATGTTTCGCTTTTGCGGACGATCTGATATTTACTTCCGTTGACTAATATTTCGGCGGGCCGCGGACGGGAATTATAAGTAGAACTCATGGTAAAACCATACGCGCCGGCACTGAACACCGCCAGGTACTCGCCCGGTTTGACCGCCGGCAGTCGCCTTTTTTTCGCGAAGAAATCACCGCTTTCACAGATCGGTCCGACCACATCAGCCGTCAGGACCGTCCGACCGGGCCGGCGGGTGACCGGTCCGATTTTATGGTAGGCCCCGTAAAGCGCGGGCCGAAGCAAAGTATTCATCCCCGCGTCACAGATCACAAAATATTTAGCACCTGATTTTTTTACTGACAGGACCCGGGTGACCAGGATACCGGCATTGCCGACAATAAAACGGCCCGGTTCGACGATCAAACGACAACCGGTTTTTTTTATCAAGGGCATTAAGGCACGGGCAAAGACCCGGGCCGGCCGGGCTTCGTGTCCGTGATAATAAATCCCGAACCCGCCCCCAATATCCAGCCACCGGATCGGGTGGCCGAAAGCCCGGCATTTCTCTAAAAATTTCACCACCCTCTTCAAGGCCGTCCGGTAAGGGCTGACCCGGATGATCTGAGAACCGATATGCATGTGGAGACCGACCAGAGAAATATGTTTCAGGGCCAGCATTTCTTTCATTAAACGTTCCGCATCCGGTAAATAAAATCCGAATTTATTACCCTTCTGACCGGTGGTCAAATAGCGATGAGTCGCGGGCTCAACCTCCGGGTTCAACCGCAAAGCGACCGAAGCTGTTTTTTTCAGCCGGGCCGCCACCCGGTTAATCAACATAATCTCATCCCGGGTCTCGACGTTGAACATCAAAACACCGTGCCGTAATCCAAGTTTGATCTCATCGGCCGTCTTGGCCACCCCACCGAAAATTATCCGCCGGCCGGGCACTCCGATTTTAATCAGCCGAAAAAGTTCGCCTCCGGAAACCACCTCGAAAGCAGACCCGGCCCGTTTCAATAATTTACATAAGGCCAGATTAGAATTGGCTTTAAGGGAATAGGAAATTAACGGATTCCCGGCGGCGGCAAAAGCGGATCGTAAACGCCGCCAGTGAGTCAACACCGTCCGTCCGCTGTAAATATAGACCGGTGTCCCCGTCCGCTTGATAATCCGCTCAACGGGCACGTTTTCGCAGTAAAGTCTGTTTTTCCGGTACTTAAAAAAATCCATAGTGTTAATGTCCTGATCATAAGACAGAAAACAAACTACTATAGCTATTTCTTTTTCAATGTCAAGGATTCGTTTTTTAGTTTTGACTCCGGAGAAAATTGTGATATAATAAGCATCGAAAGGTCAACCAGTATGAACATCTTACAAGTAATCAAGAACACCGTAATAGCTTCAGTCTTTCTGGTAATTCTTCTGAGCGCCGGATTATTACCGGCTGAGGAACAATCGGTTGACCCATTCTCAGAACTGAACCGGGGTGATCGGATAAGGATAACCTTGAAAGACGGCCAGACCCTGACCGGCGAGATAAAATTCATGTCAGACAAAAAACTTATCCTGTCCGTGACTTACGAAGAAACTCTCTTGAAAGGCAGCATCGGAATCATCAAAGACCAGATCATCACCGTGGAAAAACTTGACCCGATCAGTCAGAGCGAAAAGAGGGATCGCTTTTACGAGAAGCATCTCGAACTCGACCGGCTTCAACAGAAAGCCGAGACCGATAAATGGAAAATCCGGGACACGTCAGATGACTTTCTGCCGACCGAGACAACGGAACCGGAAACCCAGCCGGAAGAAACCGTCGTGCTTGATCCCGACCGATTACTGAATAATTTCCCGCCGGATGAGGGCTGGGGAGAACGGAAATATCAGGCGATCAGGCAGAAGCAGCCATGGCAGATCAGCACCCGGGAATCAGAGTTCCTGAAAAGTTATGAACAATGGAAAACCGCCAAGTCTTTAAAAGAAAAAGAAGCCCGGCAGAAATTACTGGAGAAATTCCCGCCGTCAGATGGCTGGGGCGAGGAAAAATATAAAGAAATAACCACCCGGTTCATCCGGGTGGGCGTCAACCCCCACGGCCCGGACAAAGAGTTTGCCGATAATTTTGAGGATTGGAAAAAGGCATTGAGGGAGCATGAAGCCGAGGAAAAAATCAGGAAAGAAAAAGAAGCGGCCGCCGCCAAATCCGCCCCGGAAGAAAACCCGCCCTCACCGCCGATGGAAAAAGAGTAAATAATCGCATGGAGTACCGCGGATTTAAATTAGACCCATTCCAGGAACAGGCCATCACCGCCATTGACCAGGACCGTTCGCTTCTCGTCGCCGCCCCGACCGGGGCCGGCAAGACCCTGATCGCTGAATACGCCCTGGAAAAATGCATTCAACAAAACAAAGGTATTATTTACACCGCCCCGCTCAAAGCCCTGAGCAACCAGAAGTTCCGCGATTTCCAGAAACTTTACGGGTCAAAGATCGGGATCGTGACCGGCGACGTCTCCATCAATCCCGACGCCCCGGCCGTCATCATGACAACGGAAATATTCCGGAACACTATTTTCGATAATTCCCGGCGGCTGGACTCGGTCGAATATGTTATTTTTGACGAGATCCATTTTCTGGATGATGAGGACCGGGGAACAGTCTGGGAAGAAAGTATTATTTTCGCGCCCCGGCACATCAAAATGATCGCTTTAAGCGCCACTATCCTTAACTTGAACCAACTGGCCCGCTGGATAAATAAGATCCGGGAAACCGAACTGGTGGTCGTCGAAGAAAACGAACGGCCCGTTCCGCTGAAGCATTCTTTATTCATGCGCTATTTCGGGGTTGGCAACCTGAAAGATCTCCGGAAACTCGTTAAAAGCGGACGGGACGGACAAATACAGTCTATTCGTCGCGTCCGATCCGGAGATAATTCCGAGAAGATCTGCTTCCGGTTGCCCGGCGGCGGTCACGGCGGCCGGCGCTGGAAAAATCATTTACTTGATCACGTCCAGCAAGTCAATCAACTCCCCTGCCTTTATTTTATTTTCAATCGTCGGGAATGCGAAAGCCGCGCGGAAGAAAATCTGGGACGAAACCTGCTTAACCAGACCGAACAAGAAAAAATCGTTACTCTCTTTCAGGAGCTCGCCGAAAAGTATCAATTAAACGAAAGCGACCGGGCGGTCAACTTCCTTAAGAAATTAACCTCACACGGCATCGCCTTCCACCACGCCGGTATGCATCCGGACCTCAAAGAAATAGTCGAACAGCTATTTACGACCGGCCTGATCAAACTTATTTTTACCACCGAAACTTTTGCCCTGGGCATTAACATGCCCGCCCGATCAGTGGTCTTTGATACCCTCAAAAAATTCGACGGCTGGCGGGAAACATATTTAAAGACCCGCGAATATCAGCAGATGGCCGGCCGGGCCGGCCGACGGGGGATCGATGAACGGGGTTACGTTTACAGCAACCTGCCCCTGCCCTGTTTCAGTTACCAGTCAATCGAGCGGATCATGACCGGCGAAATAGAAAAAGTCCACAGCCAGTTCAACCTTTCTTACGCCTGCATCCTGAATCTCTACCGCGAATTAAAAAATAATATCTATCAGGCCTGCGCCAAAAGTTTCAGTAATTTTCAAAATCGGCGTCCGAAAAGAAAAAAAGGTCATCGGCGGCCGGGTCCAAACAACTACTTCCAGGTCGTCAAGCAGGTCAGCCAGAAACTTATCCTGCTGGAACGCCTCGGTTACATAAAAAACAAAAACTTGACGGAAAAGGGTAACTTTGCCCGCCAGATCTACGGCTATGAACTCCCGTTAACGGAATTTTTCTTCCAGGGGGTGATCAATCAGCTGACCCCGGAAGAACTGAACCTTCTGGTCGTAGCGACTGTTTTTGAATCGAAAAAATCAGACTGGTATGAAAAGGTCCATCCGGCGCGCCTGGGCCGATTCAAAAAAAACGCCAACCGGATCATCAACGGTTTACTGGCCACTGAAATAAAGCTGGGTATTGACGCCAAGATAAAACCTTTGGATTTCAAGCTAACCATGCCCACCGACGCCTGGATCAAAGGAACTGAATTCAATAAATTGAACAAACACACCAGCGCTTCAGCCGGAGATCTGATCAGAACTTTCCGGTTATCGGCCCAGCTCCTACGCCAACTGCTTCGGACCATCAGAGAAAAAAATATATCGGGGAATGAAACCGTCGCCGACAATATCCGGAACGCGCTGGATCAGCT
>DAOWBV010000041.1 GCA_030633885.1 Planctomycetota bacterium | reverse complement strand
GACATTGTGCAGAGAATAATAATAATATTTAGCCAACTCCAGCGCCGCCACCGCGCATTTCCCGTCCAGCATCAATGATTTTTCCAGCGCTAACCGGTACTGGTTCTCTTCCCGTTCGGCGGCCATGGCCGTCTCCCTCTGTAATGACCGGGCCAGATGATAATAAAAATAACTGCGCGGTTTCACGGCAACCGCTTTCTGGAACTCTTTCATGTTCAGTTTAGCCTGAATATCAAAATGATTCCGCGCCGAATAAAGACAACCCAGATAAAAATGAGCCGACGAAGAAAGCTGATTCTCTTGAACGAATGATTCCAGGTCATCAAGTCCGCCCCGATTAACTATCGGTTTAACAGAAGTCGTTTTATCTTCTTTTTTGACAGGAGTGAAATTAGCGATCTGATTCTTATCCGCGGTCTGTTTCCATTCCTTCAACGGAGCACCAGCCGGGTCGGTAACCCGTAGACGGAACCCCCAATCCCCACTGGTTTCAGCGCTTTTGACCAATACTTTATTCCAACCGGCGAACAGTACCGCCGGCGCCACATCCTGATCAAAAAAACAACGGCGCCGTTTGAGATCATTACTGTGCACCACTTCATCGTTCACCCAGAGCTTGATCCCCTCATCCGAAGCCATCCGGAAAGCGACAGCCGTGGTGGTTGATACAAAAACATAACTCAAAGCGTAAGCGACGGTTTTTTCGTTCGGCTGTAACAGGGTATCCAGATCGATGTATCCGTCCACGATCGGCGGCACGCTCCAGGCCCGCCAGCGGACCGGCCGGACCTTCCCGTCATATTCATCGTCCAGATCGATCTTTTTTTCCGGCGGATAAGCCATCTTAAAACCGTTGCGGGATTCGTTATCGAAAGCGCCGATAATCTGCCATTCGGTCAAAAAACTCAATGACTGGAATTTCATCCGGGCTTCTTTTAGTTTCCCCTGACGCAAATAATTATGTCCCAGGTACCAGGCCACCCAGGCCTGAAGATTCGGATCGGTCACGGATCCGGCAGTGCTTTCTAACAATTTCGTCAGCCCGGCATAATTATATGACTGGTCGTACCACGCCATTAACTGATGCAGGCAGGCCTCACTCAACCCGGACAAAAGCTTGTTTTTATTTTCGAAAGGTTTTTCAGCCAGTATTTGCCTAAAAGCTTTTTCGTAATGCTCGATCGCTTTAGGCAGATCACCCTGTTGGGCCGCGGCCCAGGCGGCTTGAGTGGATTCATTAAGTTTTTGCGCGGTTGGCGAACTGTCTTCGGCCTGAAGAAATAATTGTCCGGCACCGGTTAAAATCAAAATAACTAGGCTGTTGATCATTAAAAATTTTATATTTTTTTTCATCGGGCTCATTCTTTGATCAATCTGGCTCCGGCCCAGGCGGCCCGGTCCAGAATATAATAATCACCACCATCAGTTACGACGAGTTTCATCTCTTTAATGTTGGAAACATCCAGATTAACCTCTTTGGGCTGATCACCCCACCGAATTAATCCGCTATCGTATCTTTTTTTACCATCCAGGTAAATAAAAAAACTAACACTGCCTCCGGGTCCGGCTTCATCGTCCAGACCAACCGCGGCGAAAAATTTCCGGTACCCGCTGTTTAAATTATAAGTCAAATCACAATTCGCGTGCACACCCAGTCCTTTATAATATTTTTTTCCTTTCAGCGAAATAGTCTGACCCCAGTAAACACTTTTATCCCGACGCATCGGCCAGAGGAACGGCACCGACTTGCCCGACTTACTTGTCGTGATCAAAGTCGAACTAACTGAAATCGAGGGGTATTCTTTGACCGCCGCCGGTTTGAGATCAGATAAGTAAATGCAACTGGTGTTCTTGAAATAAAGATGACCGAGTTGGTCGAAGGGAATCTGATAATCCGGCCCATAAACCGATTTCAGGAACAACCGACGCTGGACGGCCTTCCGAATCTGACCGGTTAACCGCGTCCCGTCCTGACAGATCACCACGGCGCTAACATCCTCTGAACCGGCCGGCAGTTCCGCAATCTGAGCGAACCGGACTAACCAGACATCCTTAAAATTATATTGACGATCTTTATCATAAATTGATGATTTCAGCGTCAAAGTATCTTTCTGGATAGCGGTCATGATACCTTTATCTTTATCACCGCTCAGTAAATAAACTATATCTTCCGCATTTTCGGTCTCCGTCTCGGACACCCGGGTATGATTTTTCAACCTGATCATCAGCAAATGGTCAAATTTTATGGTCACCGCGCCCAGAACTGACGACTCGATCACCAATGTATTATCCTTACTTTCCTTAATATCACCGTAGATCACGTCACGATTGGTCAGGGTGATCTCGTAAGGACCGCCGGCAGATGGTTTGACTGAAGGGAACGATAAACTGACCACGGACTGCCAGTTAACCGATTTTTTTTGCTGGTCGGAACTGATCAGACACTGCCCCTTTTCATCGATGGTCAGTTCCGACCCGTTAAAAACGTGGTTATCGATATCCAGTAGATTGATCTCAAAAACCGTTGGGGGTGCTTCTTGAGCCAGAGAAACTGAGATACCCAAAAGAAAAATTGCTATCCAATTAATTAATTTTCGCCACATGTTCGCATATTACCAAAAAGCCAGATCAATGACAATAAAAAGGCAATGATCAACATTGAGTATAAAAAATGAAATTTTCATACCTCCGTAAAATCACTTCCCCGTAAAGTTACACGTAACCACGGGGCAAGCCCCGATAAAGAATCGGGGCAATCGTGATCACGGGGCCAGTTAAACTAGTAAATCTATATTAATTTCCTTATGGTTTGACTTTTAAATTACCTTTTGCTATGCTATAAACGAAATTTTGGGGATCCAAAAATCATATGGCTGATACAACTCTCATATATAAATGTAAAAAGAACGACCGCCAGGCCTTTAATGAACTGGTCGTTAAATACCAGCATCGGATATTTAACCTGGCTTACCGGATGTTGGGCCATCACCAGGAAGCGGAAGACGTCTGTCAACAGGCCTTCATCAACGCTTATAACAATATCAAAAAATTCCAGAAGAAATCAAGTTTTATGACCTGGGTCTACCAGATCACCGTTAATCTCTGCCATAATTACCATCGGAAAAATATCAAACAACCGAAAACCCAGGCGTTATACGGGAACGAAACCACACCCGACGCAACTTCCGGTCAACTCAGCTGGGGTGAACCGGGCAATCCCGGTAACCCGGGCGATAACCCGCAGCAGGTTGCCCAGATCAAGGAAAGAGATCAATTGATCCAGGACGCCCTGAACACTCTTAACCCGGAACTCAAATCCGTCATTGTCTTGCGTGACGTGGAGGGCCACCCCTACGCGGAGATCAGCCAAATGTTAAAATGCCCGGTCGGTACGGTCCGGTCGCGCCTGACCAAAGCCCGGGAAGAACTAAAGGACCGATTAAAAAATTTCGTGTAGATATCATTTTTTCTCGCACTTTTTAATAGCTAAAGTGTCTAATATTTTAGAAAGGCCTCAAACTTAACGGAGCAACAGATATGAACTGCCAGGAAGTAAAAGAATTATTATCCGCCTATATTGACCGGGAACTGACGCGGACCGAAACCCGGGAGGTGACCAACCATCTGAAAGCCTGCCGGGATTGCACCCGTGAACTGGTTTCGCTCCGAAAACTTACCGGTATCCTGTATTCTCTGCCGGAAGTAAAAGCCCCGGCCAGAATGGCTGATAATGTCCAGCAGGAAATAAGCCGTCAGGCACCCCCGGCGAAAGAAAAACAGTCGTCATCCTTGTTTCGTCAACGCTGGGTCTGGGGCAGTCTGACCGCCGCCGCGGCCGCGGTCCTGCTCGTCGTCGCTAATTTCAGTTTTTTCACCGAAGAGACCTTCAATGGAACCACCGTCACCCGAATCCCGAACAACGGCGCTGAAACAATAAGTGAAGACCTGTTTTCGAGTGAACCAGAAAAAGGACTCGCCCTAACCGAAAAACCAGCAGCTCCGACTTCGACCCTGGCTCCGACCGTCACCACCGCCCCGCCACCCCCGCCACCCCCAGCGCCGGTTCTCACCCACAAATCATCGGAACGAATCACCGGCAAAGGTGATGGAACAGATATTCATTTAAAAGAAAACTCAAGAACAGATGCTGTCAACCTGAAAAGAGCGGCTGACGAAAAAGATCGGCTGACAAAAAAAGGAAAAAAAATAATCGATCAATGGGGACGCCAATTAAAAACCAAGGCCGGACAGCCCAGCGATTTTGTCCAGGCGGACCGTTCAGCCGCCCTCCCCCAATTACTCAACCTCTCACAGGAAGTGGTGATCAACTGCGCTGATCTGACCGCCTGCGAGAATCAGATCAACCTGATCATTTCAGACGAAACACGGAAATTCCAAGCCGGTTATCGCCGTAATGAAGAACAGCTGGACGCCCGACTGGGAATAATAGCTCAACACGAAAGCTCGGCCAAAAATGAGGGTGACCTGAAGCTCGCGAAAGCCGTTGAAGGTGGAAAGCAAAGAAGGGTCAGGCAATTTAATTTCCAGGTCCCGCTGGAACAAAAGGAACAGGTGATCGACCGTTTAAAACAATTAGGCCGGGTTAAAGTCCGCCAGCTCAATTTACCTGCCTCGCCGGCAGGCGGGCCGGACGCCGGCCGGCAAAATGAAAGTTTTAATCAACTCGCGCAATTAAACCAATTTACCCGGCAAAGACTGAGCACAATTAAAAAAGAAACCATCCAACTCCAGAGTAGATTAAGTAAGTCCGGAAAAGACCTTAAATTACCGTCGGATAACTTATCGAAACAATTCGACGATAAACCGACAGCCATCCCGGTCAATGACCAAAAAAAACCACCCGACGCCCCGGGGAAATTCAGAGCCAAAGCACCAAGCCGGGAAGAATCGAACGACCTTGATGAAACTCAAACAGCCAGCAAATTGAATTTCGGAGCCAAAAAACTCCAGGTCGATCGCCAAGTCAGTCAAGAAAAAATCGTCCGGGAACTAGAAAATCTGGAAGACAATCTGGTCAGAGAATATGATCTCCGGCAGCAACAACGGGCACTGGAATCACTGAAAGAAACTAACCGTGAAGGTCTATCCGCTGATAAATACCGGTGGTCCGAAAAAGAGGCCCAAGAAGAAGGAGAAGAGAAAAAACTCAGGGACCAGGAAGCATACGAATATCGCCAGCGCCAGCGCGGGGCCAAACAACAAAATATCCAGTTAGACAACCAGTTAATACTTTCCGAAACTCTGATTGATAACCTCCGCCAAAATTCGATGGTCGAATTAATCATCATCCTGGAAGAAGAATAACTTGCAAATATGACATTTCAAAATTTTTCCGAAAAATTTTATTTTTTTTCGCACTTTTGGATAACTCATGAATCTAACTTAATATAAATAACTTAAAACATTTTGTTATGGGAGGTATAACATGAAGCAAAGAGTAATTGTGTTAGTCGGCCTGGTGGCCTTGTTGATCAGCGGTGTTTTTAGTAAACCGATGAGCTATGCGCAGGATAAAGACGAATCGCAAACGAAGATCCGCAAGATCGTCCTGTACAAACACGGTATGGGTTATTTTGAACGGGAAGGCAAGGTCAATGGCAACGCGACCATTACCCTCAGCTTCAAAACCGCCCAGATGAAAGACCTACTGACTTCTCTTTTTGCCATTGATCTCGATGGCGGGCAGATCCGTACCGTCGGTTATGATTCTAAAGACCCGATCGATAAACAGCTGGAAAATATTTTGATCCGGGTCCCCCAGGGCGCGGCCCTGACCCAATTCCTGGCCCAACTGAAAGGCGCCCGAATCGAAGTAAAGATCGGCGACGATACCACCCGAGGCCATATCCTCGGCATTGAACCGGTCCAGCAGAAAGTCGATGACAGCATCTTGACCGCTTATAAGCTGGTTCTGCTCGGCGAAGACGGGGCCATCAAACCATTCAACCTCCTGGAAATCACTTCCATGAAACTTTTAGATGAACCGATCCAGAAGGACCTGAAACGAATCCTGGATATTTATCTGAAATCCAAATACACCGACCGAAAAACCGTTCAGATCGAAACCCGGGGCAAAGGCGAACGCAATATTCTCATCGGTTACCTGATCGAGATGCCCATCTGGAAAACGTCTTACCGGCTGATCCTGAACGATAAAGAAAAACCATTTCTTCAGGGCTGGGCGATCCTGGAAAACCCAACCGATGAAGATTGGGATGACGTTCAGATGTCCTTTGTCGCCTGTAACCCGATCTCATTTAAGCTTGATCTATATACATCTTATTACCCGCCGCGACCAACCATTCATCTTTCCAGTCTCATCCCGACAATTGGGAATCTGTTTAAGGCCAATCAACTGGCTCGGGAAGGAGCCTCGGGCGGTTCCGCTGGTGGCCGGTATGGTACTAAAGGAGAATCTTACCGGCGCCAGAGATTGGCCAAAAAAGCAGAAGATAAAGGTATATATCGAGAAAAAAATAAAAACATGCGGTACGAGATGGAAATGGATGAAAGTAAAATGAACTCATTAGGAGCTCCCATGGCTTCTATGCCAATGGCCGCACCCCGGAAACCGCTCTCCCAATTACTAACCAGTTCCATCAGCGCCATTGCTACCGGTACCAACATCGGTGAACTGTTCAGCTACGAAGCCAAAACTCCAATAACCGTTAAACGACATAAGGCAGCTATGGTCCCGATCATTACCGAAAAAATAGCCGGCGATAAGATCCTTTATTACCGGTCAAATATCTCACCGCGATTGATGAACGCTTTCTATCTGACCAATTCCACTGACCTGACCCTGGAAACCGGCCCGGTCACCCTGTTTGAAGGTTCGACCTCGGTCGGTGAAGGGTTAATGCGCAAATCACTTGGGGCCGGTATGAAGGAGATCATCCCCTACGCTATCGAAACCGGTTGTTCTATTGAACCAATCTATAAAAGCAATAACCAGCCGGTCCATAAGGCCAAACTGACCAACGGCGTACTGGAGTTAAAACAGTATCGGATCAATGAAGTGACTTACAAATGCATCAATAAAACCGGCAAGAGCCACACTTTTTATCTCGATCATCCCAAAGCCGGCGGTTATAAGTTGATTGAGACGAAAAAAGCGGAAGAAGAAATCGAGGGCTACTACCGTTTCAAAACTAAACTCGACGCGGGTGACACTCTCGAATTCAAAGTAAAAGAACAGATGGAAACTGCTTCCCATGTTTATTTACGTAACACCTCGCTGGACCAGATCCGGTTTTATATCAACCAGAGCTATATCAGCGATAACGTTAAGGATTTTCTGAAAGAACTGACGGTCATCATGAGCGATGTGGCCAAGCAGCAACGGACTTATAATGAAGCCAATGCCGAATATCGTCGTTTGGCCGAAGATCAGAACCGTTTTCGTCAGAACATGCGCACCTTGAGTACCAACAATCCCACCGAACGCGCTCTCCGGGAAAAGTACGTCAAAAAAATGGACCAGGTCGAAGAAAAAATCGGCCAACTGCGCGGCATCATGCTTGAATCGCAGGATAAGAAACGGGAACTGGAACAGACCCTGATCAAAAAGATCCAGGGGTTTGAGGAAGATTAGAACCACCCCGTAAAACCCTGCGGGTAACGGGACCACGTAGAACGTGGCAAGTAGGCGGATTAGTATTGTATAAAAGGGCTCCGAAAATTCGGGGCCCTTTTTTATAGGCGGATTCGCCTTAGGCGAAAAACCCTGCTCTTAAAAACATTTTCCCGAAAATCCTCATTTTTTTCCGCACCTTTGCCTACCGCTGACGTCTAACATTGTAGAAAGAAGTTATTATCGTTACGAAAAAATAATGGAGGTGACTTATGTTAAGGAGAATTTTGTTTAGTTTGCTGTTAATCGGATTGTTTTGCGGCGGATTCGTTTCGGCTCAATCGGCGTTTGATGAAGATTCGACCTGGGGCGTGAATAATATCACCCCGCCCCGTACCAGTGATCGGTACAGGGCCCCGCAAAAAATTGCCCCGATGGAAAAAAGATATATCGATCTGGTCTTTGCCATCGATGTCTCGGGCAGTATGAACAATATCATTGCGGCCACCCAGAAGAAGATCTGGGCGATCGTCAACCAGATGACCAACGCCCGACCCCGGCCGGACCTGCGCATCGGCCTGATCGCCTACCGCGGCGAAAAAGAAGAATGTTACGGCACCACCGGTTTTCACGTCTGGGACCTTTCCGATGACCTGGATAAGATTTATGAAAATCTGATGGGACTGACCACCGGTGGCGGCAGCACCGAATGCGTCGGCCGGGCCATCTACGAAGCAACCCACAGTATGAACTGGGACAATTCCCCGCAAACCCTGAAAATCCTGTTCGTGCTCGGGAACGAAGGCGCCAACCAGGATTCGGATCAGTTAAACTACGGTTATAAAACCGTCTCTCAAGGCGCGATCCGGAACAATATCAATATCAATACCGTTTACTGCCGCGGCGGAGGCACCCCGACCCCGGAATGGGCTGAGATCGCCCGCCTGGCCGACGGCGCCTACACAACCATCGGACTGGAAGGCAAGGTCGTGCAAATCATTACTCCCATGGATAAGCCATTGGAACAACTAAACCACAAACTTAATGATACTTATGTTTATTATGGACATTCCGGCCGAAAAAATAAGGCTCGCCAGGAATCCATGGATGCAAAAGCCTCGGCCGTCGGCGGATCCAGCACCATGGCCGATCGGACCATGGCTAAGTCCGGCCCGGGTTATAAATCCGACAGCTGGGATCTGGTCGACGCCATGAAAAACGAGAATTTCAAACTGGCCTTGATCGAAAAAGAAAAACTTTCTGAAGAGATGCAAAAAATGACTGATGAAGAACGGAAAGCCCATATCGAGAAAAACGCTCAGGAGCGTATCCAGATCCAGAAAAAGATCAAAGAACTGGCCGAAAAACGCACGGAATATATCCAGACCGAAATGAAAAAGCAAAAAATGACCGGTGATGAGTTTGATCAGGTCATCCTGAAAACCCTCCGGAAACAGGCGGAAAATAAAGGTTATAAATTCGAAGGAAAATAACTCCTCCCAATACTACCCGGCTGTCTCCCCGCTCTTTTCGGGGAGGCAGTTCGGGCCGGACCGATAAAACGTTTATACGTTTCTCAATTTTCCCTTGTCAAAACTCACGCAAATCTGCTATAATTCTCTATCGTTTATTTAGAAAGGATTCTATTATGCAAAACAAATTTTTTAGTTTCTGCCTGGTATTCGTTTTTCTTCTCTTTATATCGCTGCCCGCTTCAGCCGAGGTCAATATCCCGGCCTATTTTCAGCAACGGATCGATGAACTGATCGAACAACTGGGCCACCAGGATTGGCAACTCCGGGAAAAAGCCACGGACGAATTGATCCTGATCGGATCCTGGGCAAAACCGGATGTCGAAAAAGCATTAAAACACTCCGACCCCGAAGTCCGGGAGCGGGCCCGGCAAATAATGCCCGTCTTAAAATGGCAGTCAGCCTTTAACAAACGGATCAACGAGTTCACCGCGTCTTTGCGCCAGGGTTCGTTCAAAGACCAGCAGTTACTATATCAGGGGATTGAATTCCTGAAAGGGAAAGAAACCATTTATCTGATGGTCGACTTTATTAAAGAATCGACTAAAGTACCTCAACTCCGGAAAAAATTGTGTTACGCCCTGGCCAACGCTTATAAAGTCAGCTTAAACCCGATCCTGCCTGACTTACTGAAACTTTATGAACAGGAACAAGATAACAACCTTAAACCGATCCTGTTAAGGGCCCTGGGCCATGCCGGGCCGGACGAACGGATCAACCAGATCCTGAGAGACGCCCTGGCCAGCCAGAATAACAGCCTGCGGGTCAACGCCATCCAGACCATCACCCAGAAAAAAAATCAGGAACTTTTGCCGGATCTCCTTAAATTATTACAGTCAGGTAACGACAACACCCAGCGAACCATCATTTATAATATTTATATTTTCAAACAAGACGAAGTCAGGGATAAATTATTAAAACTGCTGAGTGAAACCGATAAAGACTGGATGAAATCAGAACTGATCCGGGTGCTGGCTGATTATTATAAGGCAAAACGTCTTCTGCCGGTAATGCTGAAAATGCTGGATACGGAAAAAAACAATCAGGTCCGTAACCGTATTTTTGCCACCCTGCCCCGTTATAAAGGCGAGCAATCGATCACCCCGACTTTGTTGAAATTATTAAAAGATTCCACCCCGCAGAACCGGTCCCAATTATTGAATTTTTTAAAACAAATGAAAAATCCGGCTGTGGTCCCGGAACTGATCGAGTTATTGGAATCGGAAAAGGATTTTATGACTTTCAATTCCATCCTGGGAACGGTCCAGGCGATCGCCGGCGGGCAGAAATTCACGCCGACCGAGATCCCGCCGGAATTAAAACAGGGAATAATTCAACGGTGCCAGGAATGGGTTGAAAAAACCGCGCTGAAAAAAGATACGCCTAAATAGAACATAAAAAATTCCCCTCCTTTGAGAGACTAGGGGGAGGGTAAAAAACGTGCAAATCGAACGCCACCGGGCGATTTACGTCGGACGCGGCTCACGCCCGTGACAGCCCAATCACCTTGTGGGTCAATAATTCCGTCAGCACCACCATATCTTCCAACGGTAAGTATTGGGTGATGCTGGTATCGTAAAGGATCTGTAGGCTGGGGCCAACTTCCGGATCACCTTTCCAGTAAACAAAAGTGATCGGCACGCAGGGCAAGGCCAGGATCTTTATTTTCACCTGATTACTTTTTCCCGACTCAAAATTTCCTTCCACCCGCGCTTTAAGCGAAGTCAGAACCTGAACGAATTTTCCCAGGTCGTTCTTAAAAACTCGGACCAGCTGGTCGGTCGTCCGGGCCTTATAAGTCGGCGCGTAAAAAGAAGCGCCCGGAATACTTTCGAAAGCAACTTCGGATCGCTCCAGCGGACTCCCGTCGGCCGTGATCAGGTAATGGAGCAGAATTATTTTTTCGGAGACCTTCGCTTCTTGACCGGTTGAAGGAAAAATGATCTGACGGCCCCGCTCTTTGATCTGGACCGGACTACCCAGAAAATCCAGCTCGATCACTCCGTCCACGAGTTTCGTACTACTGTTAAAAGCGACGTCATCCAGGTCCAAGCCGTCCAGTTTGACCAGGGCATCATTTAAAGCGATCCCGTAAGCCTCTTTTTTCGACATGCGCTTTCCTTTAAAAACCCCGCGCTTTTTATTACTCCCAACAGGTATCCTACGCTATTGGCTTCGGAATACCTTGGGTTACCAGTCCGTAGCTCCGATAAAATCGGAGCGAAGGATGGTACTCCCGACAGGATTCGAACCTGTATCCCTGGCTTCGGAGGCCAGTGCTCTATCCGTTGAACTACGGGAGCATATTTTTTACCCGTAGACCGCTTCAGCGTAAGCTGAAGTGAAACTACGGGAGCATCAATAAGTAATTCCTTTAATTTGTACTAATTTTATAACATAATTTCTAACGGGGTCAATAAAAATCATTACCGGCATTTTCTTTGACTATCGGTATTTTTTTAATATAATGGACAAAATCTGTCCATTGAGGCGGATCTCTATGTCAACCTTAAAGAAACTCTTATTAGGCGTACTGTTGCTTTTTCTCGCCGGTTCGCTGGCCTGGGTTCAGGACCAGGAAAAACCGGAAGAAACACCGCCGCCGAAAAAAGAAGAAAAGCTGGCTGCCTATATCCGTTTCCAGCGTCAGGGTAAAGTCTGGAAAGAAAGCGGTTACGAATTCGCCTCGTTCGACCAGGTCGAATTATACCAGTCCGAACGGGTCATAAAAGCCGATAGTTTTATCGGCTGGAAGAAAGAAAAAAGATCAGACGAAAAAACCAACGGCAAAAAACTTATCTACGATGAAATCTACGCCCAGGGAAACGTGACCATCACCAGCGGCAAAGACGAGATCGTCGCTGACCAAGTCTACTTTAATTTCAAAGACCATACCGGGATCATCATCAACGCCAAGATCACCAGTGTCCACACGGACGAAAAAGATGAAACCCGGCCGGAATCCGTCCCGGTCATTATCAGGGCCAAAACGGTCTATCAGGTCAACCAGACCACCCTGCTGGCCAAAAATACTTCGGTCACCACCTGCCCGCAGGGAAAACCGCATTATAAACTCTATGCCAAAAAAGTCTGGTTCATCAGCGATGAAAAAAATAAACGGGTGGTCATGTACCACATCATCCCGATGATCGAAGGCATACCTTTTTTTTATTGGCCTTATTACCGTAAAGTCATCGGCAACGATCCCTTTATCCGTTCCATCCAGTACAAAAAAACCGATCGGTTCGGCCATACCGTCACTGTCCGTTACGGCTTTAATTTGAACAAACATAAACTCGATCAAAACGACCAGCCGGTCAAGGATAAATACGGCCACGAGGTCACCCGGCGCTGGGGCGACCTGAAAATGAAAACCACTTATTTCCAGAAACGCGGCACCGGCTCCCAGGCCAATCTGGTTTATAAATGGAAACGTTACCGTGGATTTATCAAAGGTGCTTATATCCGGGACAAAGGACCGGATCCGGATATCAGTTACGACCAGCAGTTTCTACCGCTGGAAAAATCCAAACGGGCCCGGGTCAAAAGTTTTCACCGGCACGACCTGGGTGAAAAGTTCCGGCTGGATACCGAAGTCTCCTGGCTGAGCGACCGAAACCTCCTGCTGGAGTTTTTCGAAAAAGAAGCGAAAGAAGGCAAAGAACAGGAGACCTATACCTACCTCCGTTACCGTCACGCCAATACCGGCGGGACGTTACTGGAACGGGTCCGGGCCAATAATTTTCAGACCCAGACCGAATATTTACCCCAGGCGACTTTTCAGGTCCTGAACGAACCGTTCCATTTATTAGGACCCAACCATCCTTTTTACATTTCCAGTTTTTTTCAGACCGATAATATCCG
>DAOWBV010000048.1 GCA_030633885.1 Planctomycetota bacterium | reverse complement strand
TTGGTTTCATCCTGCAGTTCCCGGAGTTTGATTAAATGCTCGACCCGTTCCTCGTAAGTTTCCAGATGACCGTAAAGCATGGTGGCGTTGGAACGCAAGCCGAGCTGGTGGGCCTGGCGCATGATGTTCAGCCATTCAACGGGTGGTAATTTATCAGGGCATAATTTTTGACGGACCCGGTCAGAAAAAACTTCCGCGCCGCCGCCCGGCAGGGACCCCAACCCGGCTTCTTTTAACTGATTGAGTACTTCTTTGATCGAGTGGTTACTGATTTTGGCCAGGTGCGCGATCTCGACGACGGTAAAGGCCTGCAGATGTATTTCCGGGTGGTATTTTTTGATAGCGGAGATCATTTCCAGGTAAAAATTAAAATCCAGGTCCGGGTGTAAACCGCCGACGATATGGATTTCGGTTGCGCCGATTTTTGAGGCCTCATCAGCTTTGCGTAATATTTCGTCAAGATCAAATTCATAGGCGCCGGCTTGTCCTTTATCCCGGCTGAAAGCGCAAAAACTGCAGCGGTTCAGACAGATATTGGAATAATTAATGTGGCGGTTGACCACAAAATAAGTTTTCCGTCCGTTTTTGCGTTCCCGGACCAGATTAGCCAACTCGCCGATCCGCAGGAGATCGTTCGAATGGAAAAGTGCCAGGCCATCTTCAAATGATAATCTTTGACTGGCCGTGACCCGTTCGGAAATTTCGTCTAATTGCGGTTTTTTGAGTGTTTCAGTCATAGTGCTCAGATAAATAAATCAATTAAACAGGCAGTCATCAAGACCAGACTAACCACGGCATTAACATTAAAAAACGCCCGATTGACTTTTTTTAAATCGTCCGGTTTAATGATCGCGTGTTCATAGATCAACAGGGCGGAGATCAGGAGACAGCCGAGTAAATAAAATAATCCCAAATTAAATAAAGGGATCAAACAAATCAGGATCAGCAACGTTAATAAATGCAGAGCGGCGGATATCTTTAAGGCGGCGGGGACGCCGAAAGATTTGGGGATCGAATAAAGTTTTTGGGTTCGGTCAAATTTGACATCCTGGGTAGCGTAGATAATATCAAAACCAGCCGTCCAGCAGGCCACGGCCGCGCCGAGCATTAAGGGAAAGGTATCGAACCGGTCGGTGACAGCCAGCCAGGCGCCGACCGGAGCCATGGCCAGGCAGAGGCCCAGCCAGAGATGGGTCAAAACAGTGAAACGTTTAGAATAAGAATAACTCAGGATGATCAATAGAGCGACAGGCGAGAGGGCCAGAGTTAAAAGATTGAGCTGAGCCGTAGCAAAAATGAATATTAAGGACATGCAAATAACAAAGAGTCGCATAGCATTAATTGATAACTGACCCCGGGGAACCGGGCGGTCTTGAGTCCGGGGGTTAGCCTGGTCGTAAGGCAGATCAATGATTCGGTTGAATCCCATGGCCGCACTGCGGGCCGAGACCATGGCGAGCAGGATCCAACCCAGGGTTGACCAGGCGGGCAAGCCCGGTTCAGGCAAACTTCGGGCGGCAAAGAACACACTGATAACAGCAAAAGGCAACGCGAAAACCGTGTGCTCGAATTTAATTGCCTTAAGTATGAGATACAGTTTTTTCAACATGGGTATAGACAAAAAAGGTTAACCAAGTGATAAAATCGCATTATTTTAACACCGAACAGGCAAAAAGCAAGGAAAATGGGGTTTCAGGCATGACGATCAAACTCGCTTTTTTTAAAAATTCAGTAGACTTTTACAAAAAATTAGTGTTTAATATACAGGTCCCGACGTCACCAACATTACGTTGGGATTAATTTTGGCTATGGATAGTTGACTTATTTAAGTTAAGACAGAAAGGATCAAGATGAGAAAATCAAACAGTTTTTGGTGTCCCGCTTTGATCATTATTTTATTATTCAGCCTTTCTTTAGTTCCGCTGTCTATTAGTTATTCTCAGGAATCCGATTCGGCGGTCCAGGCCGAGGTGATCATCCAGAAATTAACCGAGGCCGAAGGGGCGAAGTACTGGTCATTAACCCGTCAGCTGGAATCGCTGGACAAAAAAGCCTTACCGGCGGTGACGGAAGGTTTGCAAGCGCCCCAGGCTTATGTCCGGTTAGCCTGCGCCCGGGCCAGTTATAAGATGGGTCGGAAAGCCGAAGGAGCCCTCACCTTGATCCGGATCATTCAGGAAATAAAAAGTAATCGGGTTAAGATCGACGCAGCCGAACAGTTAGCCGGTCTGGTCAAGGATGACGATGGTTACGGGGATAAGGAGTTAGTGGAAGGATCGCTGGAAAGTTTACTGGATGTTACCCTGGAACCTGAAGTTCGGTTAAGTCTGGCCAAGGCCTTATATAATGTAAGCGCCACGGCCCGGGCGGTGCGTGAGATCAAAGAACTACTGAAATTAAAAGATGAAGGGATCAGGATCAAAGCCGCTTTAACACTGGCTCAAATGGATCATTTTGAAGATAGTTTACCGATCCTGAAAAAATTGGCTGACGATCCAACCGAGTACGGTCATTTGGCCCGGGTGTATTTAGAGTATAAGCGTTTGCAGGATGCCTATCAACGTAAAGTTTTGAATACTCGCAAATTTGATTACGCCGTACTGGATGAAATTTTAACATTGATCAAAGCACGTTATGTTGATCCGGAAAAATTTGATCTGGAGAAATTAATGACCGCCGCGGCTAAAGGGATAGCCAAGAGTCTGGACCGGTTTTCCGATTATCATACCGAGTTAGAAAAGAAACGGTCAACGGAAAGTATTAATATGAAGTACGGTGGAATCGGGGCTTACGTCAGCATGCGGAATGATTATTTAACGATCGAACGGCCGATTTACGGCGGCCCTTGTTATAAAGTCGGTTTGCGTTCTCTTGATCAAATTACCGAAGTGGAAGGCGAAAGTACCCGGTCGAAAAATATCAGCGACTTGATCAATAAACTGAAGGGCGATCCCAAAACGCCCGTTAAGATCAAGGTTTACCGCCGGGGCTGGGCCAAGGAACGGGATTTTACTCTGATCCGGGCTTTTATTCAGATCAAAACCGCTCGCGGTGAGATGCTGCCGGGTAAGATCGGTTACCTGCTCATCACTTCTTTCGGTAATACCACGGCTCAGGAAATGGAACAGGTTTTGAAGGGTTTTCAGAAACAGGATATACAGTCCCTAATCATTGATCTGCGGAGTAATTCCGGCGGTCTGTTACATACGGTTGTGAAGATGGTTGATATGGTAATCGAAAAAAATAAAGTGGTGGTGACGACTAAAGACCGGGTGGGGGTGGTTGACCGTTACGTTACCCGCCGGGACAATATCATTGATATGCCGATTTACTTGCTGGTTAATGAAGGTACAGCCAGCGCGGCGGAAATCCTTTCCGGAGCGTTGCAGGATTATAAAAAGGGCGTGTTGATCGGTACGCAAACGTTCGGGAAAGGCAGCGTCCAGAATATCCTGGAACTGAAATCGACCAACCGCGATACCGCTTTACGTTTAACCGTGGCCAAGTATTATCTGCCGACCGGTCGTTCCATTCATATGGATGGAAAAGGTAACGGCGGGCTGGAACCGGATATTAAAGTAGAACTCCCGGAGCGGAAACTCTGGCAGGATCAGGAATCCAACCGGATCCTCGATGCCGGTCTGCTGGACAAATACATTACCCGGCATTATGACGCCCATAAGGACGTTCTGCAAAAATTAGCGGACAGCGACGGGCTCGATCAAAAAAAATACCCTGAGTTTGATGATTTTTATCAGGAATTACTTACCGCTCACAATATTCATTTGACCCAGAACGAAGTCCGTGAGATTTTAAGAGTCCATATCCGGCGTTACGTGGCGGACGAACGCGGTAGTGAGTTTCTGACGGATTTGCAAAAGGACGTGGTTCTGCAACGGGCGATCGTGGAAGCGACCAAAGGGCTGGGCGTGGTGACGGAGACTATTCCGGAATATAAAATTTTCGCCCACAAGTTTGAAAAAGAAGGGGCGGAAGAACCGGTGGCCAAATAATCATTTCTTAACGGGGTTGGTGGTCATCGCATTTTCTCGCGTTAGGTCTTTCCGGATTATTGCAAGCGCTCGGGTAATCATATTTACACGAATCGCAGAGAAATTCATCTCCCGAGCTCAAGAGCCACCTTTTTATCCGGCTTAATATTCGGCTGATCCAATTAAACATATCAAAAATATTTCTATTTCATTTCCGCCAGCATGACGGCGGTCAATCCTTCGATGAATTTTTCGTCACTTAAGAAATCCAGACCGGCAATGTTGAATTTTTTTCTGAAATACCAGGCGGTTTTTTCGAAGACCTCCAGCCGGACCGGCAGCGGACATAGATCCCGACGCCCTGACGGTCCAGATGATTAACGCATTGTAATGATGATCCCGAAGGGACCGCGGGCTGATGCCCATCTGATCTTTTCGGGAGCGACCCCATCTGATTTTCGGCCATGAGAGTATTCCCTGCGGTTTTGATGGATAAATCTAACAAACTAATCTTGTTTGACATATTATAATTTTAGAGGGTATTCGGCCGTCTGTCAATAAAAAATGTGGTCGTTTCGAGGGGAAACGTAATATTTTGCTTGATTTTTAAGCGGAGATAGTGGTATATTACTGAATTACAAATGATGAATTATGGGTTACGAATAAAAAATAATTAATTGTAAATAGTATTTGCGGAGGAACATTATATGGTTGGAAAAAATAAGTCTTCAGCGGAATCTCAAGATAAACAAAATAGTTCTGCTCCTAAATCTGATATGGAGGCAGTCCAGCGGTTAAAGAAGGCCTATGATCAGTTGCGAGGTGAGATGAAAAAGGCCATTGTTGGTCAGACCAAAGTATTGGAAGAATTATTGATCGGTATTTTTTCTAAAGGGCATTGTTTGTTGATCGGCGTGCCGGGCCTGGCTAAAACTTTAATGGTTCGGACCGTTGCCCAGACGTTGTCTCTTTCTTTTAACCGAATCCAATTTACGCCTGATCTGATGCCGGCGGATATTACCGGCACGGAGGTGATCCAGGACGATCGGTCTACCGGTCAGCGGTGTTTGCAGTTTATTAAAGGCCCGGTTTTTGCTAATGTGCTTTTGGCTGATGAGATTAACCGCACCCCGCCGAAAACCCAGGCGGCGTTACTGGAAGCGATGCAGGAATATCAGGTTACCTGCGGCGGCCGCAAATACTCTTTGGAACATCCTTTTTTTGTGCTGGCCACCCAGAACCCGATCGAACAGGAAGGGACTTACCCTTTACCGGAAGCTCAGCTGGACCGTTTTATGTTTAACATTATGGTCGATTATCCGACTGAGAGTGAAGAGTTGGACATTATGAAGTTAACTACTTCGTCTTTTGAAGTCCAGTTGGATAAAGTTATTTCCCGGGAAGAGATCTTGAATCTGCAGGAGATCGTACGCCGGGTACCGATTGCCGATCACGTTATTAAGTATGCCATGGCCTTGGCCCGTCAGACGCGGATTAACACAGGTGAAGCGGTTCCGGAATTTATCAAAGAATGGGTATCCTGGGGCGCGGGCCCGCGGGCTTCCCAGTACATGATCATTGGCGCTAAAGCCCGGGCGGTACTTCAGGGCCGATACTACGTTTCCACTGACGATGTTAAAGCCGTCGCCCACCCGGTTTTGCGGCATCGGGTTATCATGAATTTCAGCGCGGAAGCTGAAGGTATTACCACTGACAAAATTGTTGATAAGTTGATTGAAATCACTCCGACCACGGAAAGTGAGTTACTCCAAGATGGAAGATTACCAAAAGTACTTGGATCCTCGAGTTCTTAATAAGATTTCGCGTCTTGACCTGAAAGCCCGATTGATCGTTGAAGGCTACATTGCCGGTTTACATAAAAGTCCTTACCGTGGTGTCAGTGTAGAATTTGCCACCCATCGTGAGTACGTGCCGGGCGATGACTTGCGGCATCTCGATTGGAAGATCTTCGGTCGATCCGACCGCCTTTACATTAAAGAATACGAACAGGAGACTAATCTTAATTGTTATTTGCTGCTGGACGTAAGCGAATCCATGGCTTATCGGTCGGGGGAAATGAGCAAGTTTGATTACGGTAGCGCTATTGCCGCTTCCCTGGCTTACCTGATGGTCCAGCAACAGGATGCGGTCGGTCTGGTGCTTTTTGATCGAGAGGTTCGCAAGGTCATTCCCCCACGCAGTAATCAGGTTCATTTCAACGCGATTCTGAAAGAGATCAGTGAAGCTCAGCCTACCCGGCAAACGGATATTAAAGCGATTTCATTGAACATGGCCGACCGGATCGAAAAACGCGGTTTACTGATTATTATTTCCGATCTGTTCGATAATCCGTTAAATATCCTGAAAGGATTACAACGTCTGCGTCACAGGGGCCAGGAGATCATTATTTTTAATATTCTGGATGAGGCAGAACTGAAATTTCCTTTCAGCCGCATGACCCAGTTTGACGGGTTGGAAGAATACCAGGATATTATTACGGATCCGCGTCCTTTGCGGCGTGATTATCTGAGCGCCTTGAATAATTTTACCACCATTTTACGGCGGAACTGTTTAAAAGAGCGGATCGATTATACCCAGATCTCGACGGGCCAGAATCTGGACGTTGCCCTGACGGCTTATCTGGCGACGCGGTTGGCCACCCATAAGTTAGGGCGGCGATAGCATAAAAATTCACGCCTGCCTGCCCTCCAAAGGCGGGTAAACCGGCAGGCAGGGAGTAAATTTTTATATGGGCAGTTTTATTAATCCTGGTATGCTCTGGTTTGCCGTGGCCGGCGCGATCCCGATCATCATTCATTTGTTGAACCGGCAGCGCTACCAGAAGGTTCGCTGGGCGGCGATGGAGTTTTTGCTGGAGGCGCTGAAAAAAACCCGCCGGCGTTTACAGATTGAAAACCTGTTGCTTTTGCTTATTCGCGTAATGGTGCTTTTTCTGTTAACCCTGGCTTTGAGCCGGTGTTACTTCCGGGAGAGCCCGCTGGTTGCGTTGGGGACCGTGGACACCCATGCGATTATCGCTTTGGATAATTCTTACAGCATGGATTATAAAACAGGGAATAAAACCTGTTTTGAGCAGGGTCGAAAGATTGCTCTGCGTTTAGTCGACTCTCTGAAGACTTCGCAGGGGGACAGGGTTTCCGTTTTGACTATGGCCCGGCCACCGGTCGGGTCCGCCCTGGTCAGCGAAGGCTCGGTCGACCTGAAAAAAGTTAAAAAAAGTATTGCCAACCTGGTTGTGTCTGATTTCAGGACAGATTTGTTCGAAACTTTTCAGCAGGCCAAAGATATTATTGATCAATCGGACAAAACACGTAAAATATTTTATGTGGTCACGGATATGCAACGGGTGGTTTGGGAAATGCCGCCGACCCGCCAACAGGAATTCATGGAATTGATCACTGAGGTGAGTAAAAAAGCGGAGGTTCAGATCATTGATGTCAGTAAACCTGAACCGGCGAACTTTCTGGTGACCAAGATCGAACCTTCCCGTAAGATCATTACGACGGATACCGAAGTAACCTTTCGGGCGGAGATCCGCAATCACAGTCCGCACGTTTCCAACCATGCTCAGGTGAATTTTATCGTGGATAATTTTCCTCAGAATACGACGACGGTCAATCTACCCGCTCAAGGCGTCGGGACGGTTAGTTTTAATTATGAATTTATTGAGCCGGGTCCGCACTGGGTAGAAATTAAAGTGGAGGCCGATAACCTGGCTATTGATAACAGCCGTTATTTTGTCGTCGACGTCAAGGAAGCACTGAAGATTCTGATAATTAACGGCGAGCCCGGAGTTGAATCATTTGAGGATGAAGTCATATTTTTACGCTATGCTTTGAATCCGAGCCGGAGCGAAGTGGAAAAAGTTTCTATTTATTCTCTGGAAAGCATCAGCGATATTATTTTCGAAGAAACGGACGTCAAAAAATACGATTTGGTAATCCTGGCGAATGTATCTTTTCTTTCTCAAGCGAAAGTAAAAAACCTGGAAGAATACGTGTCGGCCGGCGGGGGACTGCTGATTTTTCTGGGTGACAAGATTGATCGCACGATTTATAACGAGTTATTGTATAAAAACGGGAATGGTCTGTTGCCGGCAGAATTGGGCCTGGTACAGGGTGACCAGAGTCATGAAGAAGCGTTTTCACTGGACCGTCTTGATTTTACGCATGGCGCGTTGGAATATTTACGGCCGCTAAAATCCCAGTTCGGTAAAATGGTTATTTATGAATTTTACCAGGCGAAGACTGACCCGGACCGGAAAGATGTCCGTGTTCTGGCCTGGTTTAATGATGTTGATTCTTCGCCGGCCATGATCGAAAAACTGTTTGGCAAGGGAAAAGTGATGCTGGTGACCACTTCAGCCGATGCCGAATGGAACCTGATGCCCGGCCGGAAACTTTACGTCATGGTCTATGATCAGATGGTCATGTACCTGGCGGCTCAACCGTTCGGTTTTAAAAATATCCTGGTTGGTCAGCCGCTGCAACTTTTGATCAAAACACACGAGTACGCGAAAAACTTTTCTCTGGTCACTCCCCAGCAGGGGATGTCGACTATTTCTCCGGTTCAGATCCAGGATAAAGGATTTGTTTTGACTTATAACCGAACAGAGCGGCACGGTATTTATACATTGAACCGGATGGCCGAAGCCGGTGGAGAATCGGAATTGTCGGAGGATCGACCGGCTTCCCCGATGAATATCGGTGGGCCGGCTATTTTTTCTTACCTGGCGGTTAATGTTGATCCTCAGGAGGGAAACCTGGAGCAGATAAAGGCCGAAGAACTCAAGCAACTTTATCCAAATTTCAAGTTTCGTAAATTAGGTGAGTTATCAAAGACTTCCGAAGCTGAGATCACCAAGCCACCGCCCAGTTCTATCTGGAAGTATCTGGTTTACGCGGTTCTCTTTTTGCTGGTTCTGGAATCGATCCTGGCCCAGCGTTTCGGTGCTTTTAAGAAATAACTATCGACAGCCTGCCTGCCGGCAGGCAGGTTCGTCGCTACCCCTTGAATATTTAACGAAGTAAAATATATGCAATGGTTAATAGACAAATTATTCGGAATTGATCGCGGCGTAGTCGGCGGTTGGGATTGGAATCTGACCTGGCGCCATCTGCCTGATCTCTGGATACTCAGCCTGATTATTATTCCCGCGGTTTTGCTCGGGGCTTACTTGATCTATCGAAAAGAAGGCCAGAGCGCTTCGGTTGGGACAAAAATATTCCTGGCTTGCCTGCGGGCGGCTCTGATTTTGATTATTTTAATGATCCTGTTCCAACCGGTGATCGTCTGGGAAAAAACTGTTAAACGGGAATCGGTAGTTATTTTACTGGTTGATGAATCATCCAGCATGAGTATTAAAGATAAGTTTTCCGACCCGGTCCAGCGCCAGCGTCTGGCGGAACTGGTTGGTCTGGTCGGCCCGAAAGGTCAACCTACGCTGACCAGTGAAAAAGAACTGGATGAAATGCATCGGTTGGATCTGGTTAATCGGGCGTTGACCAATACCCGATTGGGTCTTTTGGATCAATTGCGGGAAAAATATACACTTAAGTTATATACTTTTTCTAATCAACTGCGCGGGAGTGACCTGACCCGGATCGGGTCGATCAAGCCGGCTGGGGAAACGACGGCCATCGGCGCCGCGTTGACCGACGTGGTGAATGCCGAAGCCAGTTCTTTTATTACCGGTATCGTTCTGATCTCTGACGGTCAGAATAACGTCGGCCCGGACCCGGTAACGGTTTCTTCTTCGCTGATCAATCGTGGTCAGCTTGTCCCGGTTTACACCGTGGTGGCCGGTAACCCGCAGGAACCGAAAGATATCGAAGTGTTGGAATTACGGGCGCCGGAAGTGGCCCGGGCCAAGGATTTTGTTTCCTTTGATTTTTTCATCCGGAGTAAAGGATTTGACGGCGAAACCATCACCGTGACCCTGAATGAAAATGACCGGGTGGTGGCCGAAGAGCGGATCACGCTCAAAGGTAATAATAAGAAACAGGGATTGGCCTTGCGTTATAAACCGGCGGCGACCGGTGAATATATTTGTACCGTGCGGGTGCCGTTGCAAGCGGGTGAACTGATCGAAGAGAATAATGTTCTGACTCATCATTTAAAGGTGGTTGATGAAAAAATAAAAGTTTTGTACGTGGAAACTTATCCTCGTTGGGAATACCGTAAACTGATGTGGGCGATGACCCGCGACCATTCGCTCAAAGTTCAGTGTCTTTTGCTGGGGGCGGATTCAAGTTTTCCTCAGGAAAGTTCACCGGGCGTGCCGCCGCTGACCGGCTGGCCGACCGATAAAAAAGATCTGTTCGAATACGACGTTATTATTTTCGGTGATGTTGATCCGCGCAATTTAGTTGAAGGGGATTTGGTTGATGAACCCGGAGGGTCCGCGTTCAGCGAACCGTCCAGGATCATAGATGATATCGTTACTTTTGTCGGAGAAATGGGTGGTGGGGTTGCTTTTGTGGCCGGGCCGAAGTATAATCCCCGCACTTTCCGCGGGACGCCGCTACTCAGTCTCTTGCCGGTTATTCTGGAAGAGGAAGATCTTTCGATCATGCGTGGTGACGATACTTTAACTGAGGCGTTCAAGGTAAAATTGACACCGGAAGGCCGGCAGGATCCGATCATGAGGTTAAAATCTGACCCGGCGGTTAACCAGGAACTCTGGGAAGACAATGACCAGCGGAACGACGGGTTGCCCGGTTTACTCTGGTTCTACCCGGCCAAAAAACCCAAGCCGATAGCCAAAGTGCTGGCCGTGCATCCGTTCAGTAAAAACAAATACGGTCCGCGGGTAATTTTCGCGACGCAGCCTTATCCGCGGGGCCGGATCTTTTTTTCCGCGGTTGACGAAACCTGGCGCTGGCGTCTGGCCTTGGGCGATAAATATTTTTATAATTTCTGGGGTGAGGTTATTAAATATCTGGCCGGCGGCCGGTTACAGGGCAGCAAGCGGTATAATATTAAGATCGACCCGACTAAATATCCGTTAGGGGCCAAGATAAAAATTTCCGCCCGGATTTATGATGAAGAATTTAAACCGTTGGAGGCGGATAGTTACCAAGTTCATCTGGAATTGCCGAACAAGATCAAAAAAGACCTGGAGCTGAAAGCGACCCCGAAAAAAGTCGGCGAGTTTAGCGGCATTTACGTGCCGAAGGAAATCGGTAATTACAACGCCTGGGTCGGCCCGTCCGAGATCGGCCGGGAAAAGGAAAGAGGTTATGCTTCTTTCGTGGTCCACTGGCCGAAACGGGAATACGAAACGCCGATCGTTAACCGGAAAGTAATGGAAGCGATCGCGGAAACAACTAACGGCGCTTTCCTGCCGATCTATCAGATCGATGAGTTACCGGATAAAATAAAACCGACCGGCGAGATCGCTTTTTCGGAATTAAGGGAAGATGATCTCTGGGACACTCCTTTCTTTTTTCTGCTGTTTTTAGGTTTGATCACGCTCGAATGGGTGATTCGGAAGCTGGTTCGCTTACTGTAAATGAAGGCAGTTAATTCTTCGTACGCTGATCAGGTGTGATTAGTCCAAATCAAACTCTTCATCCTTCGCCACTTTTCCGAATGATTCCTCGAAGATCTCAAGTAACTTCAGGTTTTGCTTGGAAAGCATCATGGCGTTACCGACAATAGTGTAAAAGAGAATGGTTAGCCTCGTTTTGGAGGTCTCGTCGGTAATTCGTTCGATCTGACTCTGGTTAAATTTTTTCGACAGGGCTCTTAATTCTTTGTCTTTTTTAATAACCGCTTCGTAATCAAGTGCTCGCTTTTGATTAAACCTGTTTTCCACTTCCAGCAGGATGTTAAGCAGACCTTCCTTAACTTGTTTCAGTTCTTTTATCTGGACATCCAATAATCCCTTGTGATGATTACTGACGTGGATATGGGCTCGCAGAACAATATCCCGGTGTCCGTCGGAAAGTTTCTGTAATCGGCGGGTGGCCTGAGCGTATTTGGGAG
>DAOWBV010000175.1 GCA_030633885.1 Planctomycetota bacterium | reverse complement strand
GTGAGAATTCATGTAATTATGAAAATCAGGAGTTTGACAAATTGTTTGAAAAAATGGAGCGAATGGATAATACGCCGGAACGGATGGAGCTTATCCGGCAGATGAATAATATCATTAGTCATGACGCGCCCTGGGTGGGTATATGGAATCCGGTTGGTTACGGGCTTTATCATGACTGGATTCAAAACACCAAGGTGCATATGATGAGCCGGAATACCATGAAATATTTGAGGATTATTCCCGGTATGAGAGAAAAATACAGGAAAGAAGAAAACCAGCCGGTATTCTGGCCGATATATTTATTTTTTGGTTTTTTGTTGATTGGTTCCTTGCCGGCTATGATCAGTGTCCACCGAAAGAGAGCGGGGAGAAAGTAATATGCTTAACTACATTATTCGTCGTTGTCTTTATTCCATTCCCATTATCGCGGGGGTATTGATCCTGACTTTCATTTTGTTTTTTATCGTTAATTCTCCGGATCGGATGGCGGAGACGATGCTCGGCGGAAAAAACGTGAATCCTGAAGCGATTGAGAAATGGAAGCGGGATCATAATTATCATTTACCTCGTTTGTTTAATACGGAAGAAAAAAGTTTCCGGATGTTTACCCAGACTATATTTTATCAAAAAACGTTATCGTTGCTTTGGTTTGAGTTCGGAAAGTCAGACCGGAATAATGTCGATATCAGTTACCAGATCCGGCGGCGGATGGGTTATAGCCTGGCTCTGACCGTACCCAATTTTATTATTGGATTGCTGTTATATATTTTTGTTTCCATGATCATTGCTTTTTACCGGGGAAGTTATCTTGATATCTGGGGGATCGTGGTCTGCGTGTTGATGATGTCGATCGTCGGTCTTTTTTATATTATTGGCGGGCAGTATGTTCTTGGTAAATTGTTGAAAATATTTCCGATTTCCGGTTTTGACGGGGGGTTCAGTTCTTTAAAATTTTTGTTTATGCCGATCCTGATCGGAATTATTGGCGGCCTGGGGGGGAGTGTTTTATTTTACCGGACAATTTTTCTCGAGGAAATTAACCGGGATTATATCCGGACCGCCCGATCCAAGGGGCTGAGTGAAGGCAAAGTCCTTTTTAAGCACGCCCTTAAAAACGTCATGATTCCGATCCTGACCGGTGTGGTCATGGCTATTCCTTTTCTGTTTATGGGTAGTTTGATCATGGAAAGTTTTTTCGGTATACCCGGTCTGGGCAGTTTTACTATTGAAGCCATTTGGGCTCAGGATTTTGCCATTGTCCGGGCCATGGTTTATCTGGGATCAGTTCTGACAGTTGTTGGTTTGATCTTAACGGATATTAGTTATACTTTGGTCGATCCGAGAGTGAGGTTAGAGTAGTGGTTAATAATTTAGTTTCTTTTTTTCGGGCCAATAAATATTATTTTTTAGAAGACCTGTCTGTTTTTTGCCTGATTGCTTTAGCTATTTATTTAATCACTCGGGCCCGTCGACGGGCTCATTGGGTCAATGCCTGGCGCCAGGTTTCTCATAATAAATTAGCCATGATTTCACTGGTGGTTATTAGTTTGTATCTGGTCGTTGGCGCTTGCGACAGCATTGGCTGGCGGGATGTCGCCCGGGATAAGCAGGGTGATATCATTAAAACTAAAAAAGGAAAAATAGTTTATGAAACTGCCGGGTTAAGTTTACTTGATCGTGTTTGTGATATTGTTGGTTTGCGAGGGAAACCGGAGAAAACATATTCAGCTCCTTTGGCGACTCATCTTTATGCTAAGGAAACGGTCGATTTGCCGGACGGAACCATTAAAAGAGATTATCCGGTGTTGGACTATCCCGGGACTCATTGGTTCGGAACGGATAAAAGCGGTGTCGATGTATTGTATCGGGCTTTAAAGGGAGTACGGACGGCTTTGATTTTTGGAGGGTTTGTTTCTTTACTGGCGATACCCCTGGCCATTTTTTTCGGTGTCCTGGCCGGATTTTTTGGTGGTTGGGTCGATGATATTATTCAGTATATGTATATTACCATGTCTTCTGTTCCCGGTTACCTGGTGATCGCGGCGGTTGTTTTATCTATCGGCCGAAGTCTTTTTTGGTTGTGCTTGGTGATGGGGGTGACCGGCTGGACCGGGTTATGCCGGCTCTTGCGGGCCGAAACACTTAAGTTGAGGGAACTGGAATATGTTCAGGCGGCTGAAGCCTTTGGGGTCAGTCGGCCGAAGATCATTTTGCGTCATATCGTGCCGAACTTGATGCATATCGTGTTAATCGCTTCTGTTTTAGGTTTTTGCGGGTTGGTTATGGCCGAAGCCAGTTTGAGTTATCTTGGTATCGGGGTCGGCGCTAATACCGGTAGTTGGGGTAATATGATCAATGATTCCCGGTTTGAACTGGCCCGGGAACCGGTTGTCTGGTGGACTCTGGTGGCGGCTTTCGGCGCTATGTTCGTTTTGGTTTTATCTGTTAATTTGTTTGGCAGCGCTTTGCGTGACGCCCTGGATCCGAAGTTGAGGACGAGATAAATTCTGTGTCATGCGTCGTGAGTTGTGCGTTAGACGCAGGACGCAAAACGCAAGACGCATAACCTATATTAATAAATTATGACCAACAACATATTATTAGAAGTATCTAACCTCAAGTCTTACTTTCATACGTCTGAAGGTTTAGCCCGGGCGGTGGATGATGTTTCGTTTGATATCAAAAAGGGAGAGGTTTTTGCATTGGTTGGAGAGTCCGGATGCGGGAAATCAGTCACCGCGCTTTCCATTATGCAGCTTTTACCTGAACCGAGTGGCCATATCGCCGGGGGGCAGCTTTATTTGGATGGGGTTGATATTATCGGGTTACCGGAAAAGCAAAAGCGGTCGATGCGGGGGAATAAGATTTCCATGATCTTTCAGGAGCCGATGACCAGCCTTAACCCGGTGTTTACGATTGGTCATCAAATTGATGAAGCCATTCGTTTGCATCAGAATATGACATCGACTGAGGCCAGGAATATTACCGTTGGCATGCTGGATAAAGTCGGCATTCCGGATCCGGCCAAAAGATACAAAGAATATCCCCATCAACTTTCCGGGGGGATGCGGCAACGGGTGATGATCGCCATGGCCCTGGCCTGTAAACCGGATCTTTTGATCGCTGACGAACCGACGACCGCTTTGGATGTGACTATCCAGGCCCAGATCTTAAATTTGATGAAAAATCTGCAACGTGATCTGGGGACGTCGATTTTATTGATCACTCATGATCTGGGCGTGGTTTATCAGATGGCCGACCGGATCGGCGTAATGTATGCCGGAAAAATAGTGGAGTATGCTGACCGGGAAAAAATATTTAAACATCCGCAACATCCTTATACGGTGAAACTTTTTAAATCTCTGCCGGGCCGGCAAAAACGGGGGACTGAGTTACAAACAATCGAAGGAATTGTTCCCAAGGCGACCGAATTTCCCGAAGGTTGCCGTTTTTCCGATCGTTGTGATTATACCATGGATATTTGCCGTCGGGAAGAACCTCGACAGATCGCCGCGGAGAAAGATCATTTGGTGTCTTGTCATCTGTTCAGCCAAAAAGAAAAAGTGGTTAACCCGATCGATAGCGGGATAAAATTAAAGGACCTGGAAAAATATGAGTCAAAGATCGGGACTGAGCCGTTGATCGAAGTGGCCGATATGAAAATGCATTTTCCGATCAAGAAGGGTCTTTTACAAAGAACTGTCGGTTACGTTAAAGCGGTTGATGGGGTGGATCTGAGTATTACGAAAGGTGAAACGCTGGCGCTGGTGGGGGAATCGGGTTGCGGCAAGACCACGGTCGGTAAATGTCTCTTACAATTATACCGGCCGACCAGCGGGTCGGTTCTTTATGATGGTTCGCTGAATTCTGATCAACCGGATTCAGGCGTGGGTAACGGCGAAATCGATCTTATTTCCCTTCCCCGCTGGGCGTTAAAACCATACCGGAGTAAGCTGCAGATCGTTTTTCAGGATCCTTATTCTTCT
>DAOWBV010000133.1 GCA_030633885.1 Planctomycetota bacterium | reverse complement strand
TTAAGATGGAAAAATAAAAACATGGTGACCGATAGATGACCCTGGAATCAATGACGGAGACCGTAAGCAAAAAAATATACTTTTTGCTACAGGAGAAGTGTTTTTTCTTGACTTACTTTCTTATAGGTGTCGCAGGTACACGGTTAATGCATTCCAAAAAGCAACACGAGTATTCTTGCTATTTTTCCGAGGGCTGAATGCCGCGACTTTTTTTGATGTATTCTTCAGTAAATTTTTTGTCTTTGGCCGGGATCTTTAAACTGAAGGGTATTTTTTTTGAGCGGTCGACCTGTTTCAGGAAATCCAATGCCAACTGACCGGTGATTTTGAGATGAGGGGCGTCGATCGTTTTGGCCTGGTCCCGGACGGTATGGCCATAGCCGGACCCGCGGCGGTGCAGACTGACCGAAGGGATACCCCGGGCGTTAAAGTAGATATTGTCACTGGAATAGGCGGCGTGATGGACACTGAAGATCATATTTTTCCTTTCGGCCAGTTTTTTGACAAACTTTGATATTTCCGGTGACCCGCAAACCGTGGCGCCGTTTTCTCCCATGATGATCCCTGCCACGTCCACATTGAGTACGAATTGCACATTTCTTAAACCGGCCCGGTGTCGCTTGACGTAATTCTGACTACCCAGCAATCCCAGTTCTTCACTGCCGCACCAGACAAATATGAGCGTTCGGTGAGGTGGATTTTTTTTGAAATAGCGGGCTAATTCATAAATGATGGCTGAACCGCTGGCGTTATCGATGGCGCCGCCACATTGATCAACGCTGTCATAGTGGGCGCAGATGACGATCTTTTCTTGCGGTCGAGTGCGGCCGGGAATAGTGGTGATGACATTATGGGATCGGCCGGTAAATTCCTTTTGAGTTAACCGGACCCGGGCCCGTTGAGCTTTCCGTTTGAGCATTTCGAGGCCGTGCTCATAGCCGACGATGACACTCGGTATTTTCCCGTAATCCCGGCGCAAAAAAGCACGCAGTTTCAGGTGGAGCAGGGCCGAAGAATGATCCATCACGCTGACCAGTGCCTTGATTTTGTTCTGCCGGAAAGAGGGATAGTTTTTTTTATTTATCGGGCCGTAAAAAAGGGCGATCTGGCGGCGGGCTTTTTTGAGAACGGCCGGGTCTAAAGAATTGATCTCGACGATTTCAGCGGTGATCCCCCGGGGCGGGGTCTGGCCGCTCAGGCCGACCGGGACGACCGGATATTTTTTGCGGTAAGGTTTTAATATTTCCAGCGAGGCCCGGGCGTGTTGGAAGTTTTCGACCGGAAAGGATTCCTGGCTGGCGGCGAGTCCTGACTTTTTTAAATAGTTTGTCAGGAGATCCGCGGCTGACTTTTCGTCCGGGGTGCCACCCAGACGGGGGAAGGATAATTTTTTTAATAGCTGGTAAGCTTGATCGGCGTTAAAACTCATTAATAAAATATTGTCAGATAAAAAATCAGTTATCAGTAATCAGTTTCTAACCACTAAGCTATTAGAAGCAGTTTCATAAGCCACCCTCACCTAACCTCTCCCATTAAGGGAGAGGAATCAAAATGTGGGCTTATGAAACTGCTTGTAGTAACTCTTGTAACAGTTGTACCCTTTGTAACCTCTTGTAACGTTTCAAAGAGGCGGCGAGCGGATTCGAACCGCTGAATGATGGTTTTGCAAACCATTGCCTTACCACTTGGCTACGCCGCCATAATGGGTTATCAGACTTTTGGCGCTATTATTATACTTTAATTTTAAACGGGGTCAACCCCGTTAGAAATAGGTCGCCCTGTTTACTTGCCGATTGGACAGGGGCGACCGTCGTATTGCAGAAATAATAACGTTAAGAATATTAACTCGCTTTGGCCTGTAATTTATTCGTAATAATACCAAATACTTCTAACGGGGTCAATATTTTGATAGACCTGGACCAGAACAGGGAAATTCGGATTGGAACTGGCGGTTGATCTGAGTCAGGTTTACCGGGCGGCGCCGACCAGGGCCGGAGTTTTCCGGACCGTTTTCCTGGACGCTTTTTTATGAACCGATCGAGGTCGGGGTGTTTTTCCGGCTTTCATGATCACTCGCCGTATTCGGGGTTGGGAGATGACCGAGCCGTTTTTCTTACGCAGGTTTTTTATGGCCGTATCGTCAAAAATAGTTTCCCCGAGATCGTTGGCGCCGGCTTTCAGGCTGCGGAGGGCGTTTTCCATTCCTAAAGTGAACCAGTTGGCCTGAATATTATTCATGGTTCGGCCGAAAAAGATGCGGCTGACGGAAACCAGTCGGGCAATAGCGTCTTCTTCAGGTAAACGTTGCTCCCGGTACCACTTGGAGGTCAGTTTCGTCAGCTCGGAGAAATCAACGTTCGAAAGTGAAAACGGGATCGGTACAAATTGGGTGAATCCACCGGTTTCGCGCTGGATATTACGGACGATTTCCAGGTGTTCGCAGATGTGGATCTCGTCTTCCAGGTGACCGAACAGGATAGAGGCGACGGAGTTAATACCCAGTCGATGGGCGGTCCTGACAATGTCCCGCCATTCCGAGGTCCGGATCTTGTCCGGGCAGACTTTTTTTCTGATTTTATCGTTCAGGATCTCAGAGCCGGAACCGCCCAGGGCGTTCAGACCGGCTTCCTTGAGTTTTTTCAGTACTTCCCGGGTGTTTTGTTTGGAACGCTTGGCGATAAAAAATATTTCCATGGGCGAGAAAGCCTGGATAGTAATGTTAGAGAATTCTTTACGGATGGCCTTTAATATTCCGGTGTAATAAGAAAAAGGCAGTTCCGAATTAAGACCGCCGTAAAGATTGACCTGGGTCAGGGACGGTGTTTTACTGATTTTTTTGATTACATCGTTTATGCTGAGCGTAAAAGCGCCCGGCTTCTTTTTCTTACGGAAAAAAGAACAGACCCGGCAGCTATAACGGCAGACGTTGGTGTAAGCCACGTGCGCGCAATGGCTATAGGTGACCACGTTTTTGTTGAGTTTTTTGTTCAGACTGTCCGCGGCCGCGTGGATTTCATGCCGGTAAGAATCATAGTTTTGCATTAGAATGATTGCTTCGATCGGACTGATCTCTTCACCCCGGCTGACGGCTTTCAGGATGATTTTCGGATCCATTCCAGACTCCTTTACACCGGTAGAGGTCATAAAAATCACTAACGGATTATTTACAGTAACTTATATAATACTCGAGTCTTCTACTATACCATTTCGGTAAAAAAAAGCAAGCACAAATTTTTGATTGACACAAAGTTTTTTAATTATATATTGGTGATATGAAGAAGCTCTATATCATCGACGGTAACTCCTATATTTACCGTGCTTTCTATGCCATTCATCACATGTCGACTTCCGGTGGATTGCCAACGAACGCGATCTATGGATTCACGTCTATGTTATTAAAAGTGATCAAAGAGCACCAACCCGACTATCTAGGGATTGCTTTTGACACTAAAGAGGCGACGTTCCGGGAGGAGATGTATCGGGAATACAAGGCGCACCGGCCGGACATGCCGGACACATTAGTGCCTCAGATCCCTTACATTAAAAAAGTTGTTGCGGCCTTGAATATACTGTCGATTGAAAAACCCGGCTATGAAGCGGATGATATTATCGGCACCGTCGCTAAAAAAATCGCTTCGCCTGATATCAAGACTGTTATTATTACCAGTGACAAAGATTTAATGCAGCTGGTGAGCAAGCAGATCACGATTCTGGATACGATGAAGAACCGGGTAATTGATCCGGCCGCGGTGATGGCCCGTTTCGGGGTGAAACCGGATCAGCTGACCGATATTTTCGGGCTGATGGGGGACGCGTCGGACAATATTCCCGGGGTGTTGGGGGTGGGCGAAAAAACGGCCAGGGCGTTGATCAAACAATTCGGTTCCATTGAAAATTTGTATCAGAATCTGGCGGAAGTAAAGAAAGAGAAGTTGAAAAAGATCCTGCAGGAAAATAAAAAACAGGCGGAATTAAGTAAAAAATTGGCGACGATTGATATTAATATGCCGCTGGACTGTAAATTAAAGGATTTTGAGTTTCAGCCGCCGGACACAAAAAAATCAGCCGGGATTTTCAAGGAATTGGAGTTCCATAAATTTTCCCGGGAATTGATGCCGGTCAAAAAGATCTCTTACGACAATTACCAACTCATTACTACCCGGCCGGGTTTGCGGAAACTGGTTGACCGTCTGAAAAAATCAAAAGCGTTCGCGGTGGATCTGGAAACGACCGGTTTGGATCCGATGTCCGACAAAATTGTCGGTCTGTCTTTTTCGATTCAGGACCACGAATCGTTCTATATTCCGGTGGCTCATGATTATGATGGGGTGCCGGCTCAGCTGGATCGTCAGTGGGTACTGAATGAGTTAAAAGGAGTACTGGAGGACGAACGGATAACAAAGGTCGGCCAGAATATAAAATTTGATCTGGTTCTGCTGGCCCGGGCCGGGGTCGATCTGGCCGGTTTCCTGGAAGATATTATGCTGGTTTCTTACATTTTAAATCCGGTCAAACGCAACCACAATTTAGAAGACATTTCCCGGGCTTATCTCGGTCATCAGATGATCAGTTATCAGGAGGTGGTTGGGACCGGTCGCAAGAAAATTTCTTTCGCACAGGTTGAGTTGGAACCGGCGAAAGTGTATTCGGCTGAAGACGCGGACGTGACTTTTCTTTGCCATAAGATTTTAAGGGCCCGGTTAACGAAAGAAAAACTGGTTGATCTTTTCGAAGAGATTGAGTCGCCGCTGATCCGGGTCTTAGCGGATATGGAGATGGCGGGCGTCAAGGTCGACAAAAGTTTTCTGAAGAAATTGTCAGTGGAATTCAGCCGCCGCCTGAAAATATTGGAAAAAAAGATTTATGAGTTAGGCGGGAGCGAGTTTAATATTGATTCGCCGAAGCAGTTACAGGTAGTTTTATTTGAAAAATTAAAATTACCGGCCCGGAAGCGGACGAAAACAGGATATTCCACGAACAGTGATGTTTTGACTGATCTGGCCCGGGAGCACGAATTGCCCGCCCTGATCCTGGAATACCGCGGTTTGGCGAAGTTAAAAAATACTTACAGCGATAATTTTTTTGAACTGATCAATCCGGAAACCGGCCGGGTGCACACTTCTTACAATCAGGCGGTAACGGCGACCGGTCGGTTAAGCAGCCGGGAACCGAATTTACAGAACATTCCGATCCGGACCGAGGATGGCAAAAAGATCCGGCGGGCTTTTGTTCCCGCGCCGGGTTGTATTTTTGTTTCGGCTGATTATTCGCAGATCGAATTGAGGATCCTGGCTCATTTCTCCCGGGATAAAGTTTTAGTCGACGCTTTCAAAAATGGCCGGGATATTCATACCCATACGGCCAGAGAGATCTTTAATGTTTCGGCCGATGAGGTGACCACGGAGATGCGGCGGGTGGCCAAAGTGATCAATTTCGGGATCATTTACGGCATGAGCGCGCACGGTTTAGTCAAGGAGTTGAAGATCAGCTACCAAGAAGCCCAGGCTTATATTGACAATTATTTCAGTCAGTATCCGGATGTGCGATCCTACATTGAAGGGGTGATAGAAAAGGCGCGGAAAGAGGGCGTAGTCTTCACTCTTTTTAAGCGGCCCCGGCCGT
>DAOWBV010000144.1 GCA_030633885.1 Planctomycetota bacterium | reverse complement strand
TAGCATGGGCGGAAAAATACAGGCGTCCTGTCATCTGGATGGCATTATCACTGACGCAGTCATAAAAGTTGATGGCCGGGTTTTACCCCCGAAAATTATCCAATGGTATTCTTCACGGAAAAGACGGCAACAGATAAAAAGTAAGCCGGCATCGGTTAGCCTGGAATATATCGGGGCTGATCTATATCAAACGATGTTTGATAACAGTAATGATCCTCAATATGTGATTGATCTTAAAACGCAGTTATTTTTGGAAGTTAATGATGCTTTTACCGAATTAAACGGTTATACCCGGGACGAATTGGTCGGCCGGCTAAAAACTACGGATTTAACTCCGTCGGTCAGCCAGACTTTATTGGAAAAAAAAGTTGCCGCCCGCCGGGCCGGCACGCGGAAATCAGACCGTTATGAGTTCCGGATCTTGACGAAATCCGGCAAAATCAAACCGGTGGAAATAAGTGTTCATAAATTAACGTTGGGTGGCCGCGATGTGGTGTTGGGGTCCATGCGCGATCTGTCAGCGCAATTGGCCCTGGAAAAGGCCTTACGGGATAAAATTACCGATGTCGCCCTGGCCGGTAATCGAATTATGGCGCTGACCGAAAAAATCAAGAGTGTTCCTTTAATGACTGCTTCCTTATTGAGTGTGCCGACGGAAAAGGATTTGTTGAAACATACTTGCGATATGATCTGTGATCGTCAGGGCATGGGCTATCTCGGAGTGACATTGTATTTAGTTCGGGGAAATTACCTTACGGCTTGTTATAATCATACCTGCCCGGCAACGCAAAAGATAAGCTTGAAAAAAGATCATCGTTTTGCCCGGATCATGCGCGGTGAGATCTTGCCTCAGGAAGAAGGTAATGCGATAATCATGCCGATCAAGGGCCGGAATAAACCGATTGGGTTGATTCACCTGAAACTTGATCCTCAGGAAAAACACTTGATCGACGGCAACCCGACCGCGAAAAAAGGCTATCAGGATGTTCTTAAAACTCTGGTCAGCTCGCTCGGTTTGATCATTGAGAACTTACGTCTCAACGAGGAACTTAAGATCCAATCGACCATGGATGAGTTGACCAACATTTTTAACCGGCGCTACTTTGAAGTTTCTCTGCATGACGAGTTTAAACGGGCCAAACGTTATCGCCGGAAATTGTCTTTGATCTTTATCGATTTGAATGACTTCAAACATATCAACGATACTTACGGCCACAAACAGGGTGATGTCATTCTTCGAGAGATCGGCCAGGTCTTTAGAAAACACAGTCGGAAAGTAGATATTGTTTGCCGTTACGGCGGCGATGAATTTACCGTGATTTTACCGGAAACTGATTTGAAGGGGGTGCGTCTGAAGGCGGCTCGTTTGCAAAAATACGTTAAAGCCCACCACTTCACTAATTTGTCCAACCGGAAAAAGCCATTTCGCCTGACTATCAGTGTTGGTGTCAGTACGGTCAATGATGATATTGAAATCGCGGAAGATCTGGTTTTGAAAGCTGATCAGGCTGTTTATCGGGCTAAGGCCGTTTATCGGGCTAAAAAGAAGAAATCTAAACGGCGGTAAGATAACTCAGAGCGGTTTTAATATTGAAATCACGTGATATTTTTTATCCAGGTGCGAACGCAAACGTTTATTGATATCTTTGACGGAAATACTTTTTAAATATTTGATTACGTCAAAAGCGTTGATCCGGTTAAAATAACTGTTAGTGAACAGACCGGCCAGATTTCCAAAATCATCAAAGGCCGCCGTGGCCGCTCCCAGCCCTTTACGTTTTATCCGGGCCACTTCCATTTTTTTGAAACCGGTTCGCTGCGCTTTTCTGATCCCTTTCAAGATCCGGTCGTGTAATTTTTCCGGATCGTCCGTTTCCCCGTTCAGGATCGTCAAACCGTGCGTTTTGTAACCGGCATGGAAAAAACTGAAATTGGTGTCGACCAGCCCCTCTCCGTATAATTGACTGTACAATGGGGAACCGGTACCGATCAGCAAGTCCAGCATCATACCGGTGATCATGTTTTGCTTGATAAAAGCTTCTCCTTTAAGACCGACCCGGCGTTCTTTGTACCCGATCGAGATCTGTGGCCGGGCAACCGGTCCTTTGGCGATTCGGGAAAATTCATTGATCTCGTCCGGCTCGGTTACTTTTTTTCGTTTGATCAGGACACGGTCTGATATTTTCCCGGAACTCTCTGAAGTAAATAATGATTTAACCGCCGGCCGGCTGAAGTATTCGTTGAAGTCCTGCCGGATCAGCGAAAAATCAATATCGCCGGCGATCACCAGGACCATATTGCCCGGATGATAAAAAGTGGCGTAAGCCTGTTGCAATATTTCGGGGGTAATATTTTGAATGCTTTGTGCCGTTCCGCCGATATCGACCCGGGCCGGATGTTTCCGGTACAAGCTTTCCATTAAATTACGGCTGAGGATAGTTTCCGGCATATCGTCATACATTTTAATTTCCTGCTCGATGATCGATCTTTCCCGGCCGACGTTGGTTTTTTCAAAATAAGGCGCGAAAACCAGCTCGATCAACAGCTTGAAATTTTCCCGGAAATTATCGGTGCAGGTGAAAAAATAAGCCGTGTTGGTGTAACCGGTCGACGCGTTATAACTGGCGCCGTTAGCGGCGAATTTATCGCTGATGTCACCGTAATCTTTTTTGAAAAGCTGGTGTTCCAGGAAATGAGGCACTCCGGCCGGCAGGCGGGTGAACTTCTGACGGCCCGGCAAAATGAATTCCACGTCGATCGAGCCGTATTCCGTGGCCAGGACGGCTATTTTTTTATTGAACCCTTGCCGGGGAATAAAAAATACCGGTAATCCGCCATCCAGTCGCGTAAAATAATAAGTTTCCCTTAGAAGTTCATTGGTTTTTTTCAGCATGTTTTTAAATAAGGGGCGTTAGCTGATCCCGAAAGGAGATTCCGCCCCACCAGGAGCGAGCCCGCTTCTGAGGTGCTCCAGGGTGGTTGTTTAATATACTCAATTTGACTGGGTTTTGTAACTCAAGACTTCAGTCTTGACTATATTCACTTATAGCCATGCTTTGTTGAATCCCTCCCCCTTGATGGGGGAGGATAGGTGGGGGTGAGGGTTGTTTCACCCTCCCCCAACCCCTCCCATCAAGGGAGGGGAGCCGTTTTTGCTAAGGTTTTCAACAGAGCATTATAGCCACTAATATCAACTCTAAAGAATTGAGTTACATGATTGCAACGGTGTATTACGTAATGAGTTATGTTAAATCGAGGTAAAAAAACCGCTCATTTTGAGTAAGGAGACTTTTTCCTGAATTCGGCCGCGATCGCGAAAATAAACTTCGTTCAAACTGTTTTTTTGGAATTAATTTCCGGAAAGTATATCCTGATAAATCGCCAAGTGGTTGTCGGTCATTATTTCCTTGGTATAATGAGTTTGAACTATTTGCCGACCGGTCCGGCCAAGTCTTTTTTTTAACTTGTCATCAGCCAGCAGTGAAATGATACCGGAGGCTAATTCTTCAAAGTCCTTGACCGGTATGACATATCCATCGATTCCATCCTGAATGATCTCAGGCATTCCGCCCATTCGGGTAACAATCATCGGTTTAGCCGACGCCAGCGCTTCTAACATAGTTAACCCAAAAGGTTCGCAGGCCGAAGAGGGATAAACACAAACTTCAGCCAGATTGTAAAGTCCGGGCATTTCTTCCAGGGGGAAGACATTGATATAAATATTTTCCTTCAGGCCGAATACTTTAATCAAGTCAACCATATAGGCGATATCTTTTTCTTGTGTCCCCGCCCAATCAATAATATTTTTAGACCCGGCTAAAACCAGTATGGCGTCAGGAAACCGTTGTTTAATAAGGTTGAATGCTTTGATGCTGACATCACAGCCTTTGGCTAAACCGATCCGGGCCGGATGAAAAACCATTCTTTTTCCTTTTAATTGAGGGTGTTTTTTAAGAACGTTTTCAGTATTAATATTCGGACGAAACATTTTGGTATCAATACCGTGATGAATAACGGTTATTTTCTGGTCATCGCAACCCGCGCCCATCAGTTCTTTTTTGATGAAGTGGCTGACCGCGATGATATGAGTCCAATTTGTATCCCGGGCAAGTCTCAGAAACAGGATATCATCCCAGACATTATGGGCGGTGAGAATCAACGGCACACCTTTCTTATGCGATATTTCGTCAAGGATCCTGGCGTGCACTTCACTGAAATAATGCATATTGTGGACGTGAATAATATCAGGTTTAATCGCATCAAAAAAGTCATTGTAAGCTTTAGTAAGATCTTCTTCCAGTCCTTCCAGTCCTCGTTTCGCCAGCCAATTAAGGTCAAAGAGCGGTGAACGATAGATTTTTACTCCTCGATATTGATGCTGCGCTTTTTCGTTGTCAACCGAACCGGTCAGTAACCCGACCTGATGGCCTCGTTTTATCATTTCCGGCAACAGGATAGTCAGGTGGGTTTCCACGCCGCCAATAATGGGTGGGAATCCCCAATGTAACTGGGCAATTTTCAGAGACTTCGGCATTCTTAATTACCTCCTTTTGTTTCCGGTGGATAATACTTTTTTAGGCCGGATTTTTTGCAAAACACCATTGATTTATTTGCGGATATTCTTTGCCGGGTACCATAAATAGCAACCGGTAACCAGTCTTTCTTCCGTTCAGAAGCAAAATAAAGTTTTATTTTATCCTGGCCAACGTTAACTGACAAATTAAATCCTCTCCATTTGATCGAGAAGTTAATTTTAGCCCAGTGAGCGGGTAACTTGGGATTAAATGAAAGAACTTTTTTCTTAATGCCCAGGCCGGCAAAACCATTGATGACCGCCTGCCAGGTTCCGCCCAAAGTCGCGGTGTGGATTCCCTCAGCGGTATTACCATAAATATTTTTCAGGTCGGTATAGGCGGCCGTGAGGAAATAACGATAGGCTTTTTTTCTCTCGCCCACGGCACTCCCGACAATGGAATGCATGGAAGGGCTGAGTGATGATTGGTGGAGAGTTCTTTTTTCGTAATAGAGATAGTTTTTCTTTTTCTGCTTAGCATTCAAAATATCTTCCAGGAGATATGAAAGCATTACCACATCAGCCTGTTTGATGAACTGGGTTCTATAAATGTTATTTTGAAAGGTAATGCTGTTCGGAACAGTCGGTATGAAATGATCATCTCGTTGCAGCGGGCGTAGCTTCTTTGTTTTGAAGAATCCTTCAAATTGTT
>DAOWBV010000071.1 GCA_030633885.1 Planctomycetota bacterium | reverse complement strand
CCCCTTTAAGGATAACCTACCAATGAAACGGGCTGAAAACTGGAAACTGATCTTGCTCATATTTTTCGGGCTGACTTTCGGCCTGTTGATCACCAGCCTGATCATGTTCAGCCAGGTGCGCCGGAACAGTGCTCAGATCCCGGCCGAAACCACTCGTTTAAAAAAATGGATCGACGCTCATAAAGAGATCGCCCGCTGGCAGGCCAAACGAGGGGGTGATATCCAAATCGAGGGCACAGATATCCTGACGATTGCATTACTGGAAAAAACCGCCCAGGAAATAGGGATTGACGATCAGATCCAGAACACCCAACCCCGGGAAATGAAATTGAAGGAACATAAAAAAACCTACGTCCGGATGACCATTAAAGCTATTTCGGTCCAGGAACTGGCCAGCTATCTATTTTCCATTGAAAGTAAACACCCGGCGATCAAAACCGAGGAAATAAGCATTTTTCCTTTGAAAACATCACCGGCCTCGCCGGCCGGCGGGTCTGATCTCTGGAACGCCCTCGTTATCGTTTCATGTTATACTAAAAATCAGTAAATTTATGCGCTGGTCAAAATCAAATTCAACCCGATCCGGCATCGCCTTGATCTTAGTCCTGTTCATTGTGGCCGTGATATCCATCGTCATCGTCAGTTTCACTTTTTCATCCAATGTTAATGTCCGAATCGCCCGGAATTACCGGGACGATCTCAAGGCCCGATACGGTCTGGAAAGCGGACTGATCTACGCCAGAAAGTTATTATTAAAAGATCCGAGCACCCATGATAGCTTAAACGATATCTGGAATACCCCCCATCCGTCCGAAACCGGGTTGGAACCAACCGAGCATAAACTCTCTCTCTCTCTGGGCGAATCAGACATACCGGTTGAGATCGAAATCGAAATAACCGATGAATCATCAAAAATAAACGTGAACGAATTACTCACAAACAATGACACCGTTAACACCCAAAGAAAGGAAGAACTGGCTAACTTGATCACGCTCCTGGGCGGAAAACCGGAAACGATCAGCCGGTTGATCGATTGGCTGGACAAAAACACAATCGGTACTTATGAAACAGGAGCGAAAAATAAAAAGCTTGATACGCTGAACGAGATCGGACTGATCAAGGATATTGATAAAGAACTGCTTTACGGGAAAAGCCAGAAGGGGACTGAAGAATTCAGCTTTGTCCGTGCCGACGACGGATTCGAGAATAAAAAAGGATTAATAGATTTCCTGACCATTCACTCGGGAAATAAAGTGAACGTCAATACGGTTTCACTGGAAGTATTGACCGCGATCCTGGACGATAGCAAATCAGCGAAATCCATCATTGACGCCCGGTCAAAAAAACCATTCGAGGATCTGGCTGACCTGAAATCGGTTGCCGGCCTGACGAACACGCTCTATAAAAAAATCACACCGCGGTTGACTGTTAAAAGCAGTATTTTCTCCGCCCGAATCACCGCCCGGGCCGGACGAATTAAAAAAAAGGTGACCGGTGTTTTGAAGCGAAACAAACGATCAGTAGACATTATTTTTCTTACTGAATAATATCGCTCATTTCGATGATCGGAATGATGATAGAAAGAACAATAAAAGTAACCACCACGGCCAGACAAACGATCATCGCCGGCTCAATAAAGGCAACCAGGCGCTGAGCGGAAATCTCAATCTCTTCGTCATAATCGACCGCGATCCTTTCCAGGACATCCTCCAATTGACCGCTTTTCTCACCAACCGCGATCATATGTCCGATCGCGACCGGAAAGATCTTACTGCCTTTTAACGAAACAGAAATATCCGACCCGTTAATAATACTATCGCTCGCGGCTTCCAGCTCCCGGGCCAGGACAGTGTTGCCCGCGGCCCGGCTGACGATCCGTAAAGATTCGACCACCGGCAAACCGCTCTTCAAAAGCGTCGCCAGAGTCATGGCAAACCGGGAAATAGCACTTTTTTTAAAAAGGTCACCGATCAAAGGTAATTTCAGCAGAAACCGATCACGAAAAGATTTCCCTTTCGCCGTCTGCAAAAAAAAAGTCGCCGCGATCCCGCCGGCTAAAATAACCGCCAAGATCAACCACCAGAAATAGCGGAAGAAATCACTGAGGTAAAGAAGGATCAACGTCGGGGTGGGCAACGCCACCTTTTGTTCCCGAAGAACGGAAATAATCTGAGGAACGATAAAAGTCAATAAAAACACGACCACCATGACCCCGATAAAAATGACAATAACCGGATAAGTGGTGGCCGTAGTTATTTTACTTTTTAAACGGTAGGCCTTGTTCATGTATTCGCTCAACCGGCGCAAGGTCAGGTCCAAAGATCCACTGGCTTCACCGGAACGGATCATGTTAACGTAAAGATCGTTAAAATAGAAGGAATGTTGAGCCAGGGCGTCGGCCAAAGGCACCCCGGCCGTGACCTGCTCGTGAATATCCCGGAAAACTTTTTCCAGGTCTTCATGCTCGATCTGTTCGATGATAATACGCAAAGCATCGGCCAGGGCCACTCCGGCAGACAAAAGCGTCGCCAGATGCCGGGTCAGGGTGATGATCTCGGATTCTCGCCTGCGTTTAAATATTTTGCCCAAAAGACTTAACCCGAGAAACCCTTTTTTGATCTTCGCTTTGACTTCATCAAGAGAGGTAGGATAGATCTTTTGGGCGCGAAGTTTATCGCGGGCATCACGCGGCGTATCAGCGGTGACCACTCCGCGGGCGACCTTCCCTTCCGGTGTCAAGGCTTGATATTCGTATGTGGGCATGACTCTTAAAGGTTACAATAAGTTACAATAGGTTGCTATAGGTTACAAATGTTACCGTACCTTCGCGTAACTTTCTGTAACCTCTTGTAACTTTCCGTAACCTCTTGTAACCTCCTGGAAACTCGAAGAGTCCGCGCGTGGTCACGAAGTGACCACGGTAGCGAACCTTACCTAAGATATATCCATCTGCGTAACGCGCAAGACCTCTTCAATGGTCGTAATACCGGCCAACACCTTTTGGGCGCCATCCATCCGGAGAGTCTGCAATCCCCGCTTCACGGCTGACTGTTTGATACTTGAAGCTGGCACCTTATCTATCACCTGCTGCCTGAGTTGGTCATTGGCCGTCAGCAGTTCGAAAATACCGGTCCGGCCATAATAACCGGTCTGAAAACATTTCTCGCATTTACGGCCCCGAAACAGTTTACCTGATTTTAATTCTGATGGCGACAGCCCAATCTCGTTTAATAATTCCATTGACGACGCATATTCTTCCCGGCAATGAGGGCAGATCTTCCGGATCAACCGCTGGGCCAGAACGGCCATCACTGAAGAAGAAACCAGATACGGCTCCACACCCAGATCCAACAATCGCGTTATGGCTGATGCTGAATCATTCGTATGCAAAGTACTGAAGATAAGATGACCGGTTAAAGCCGACTGGATGGCAATGCCGGCTGTTTCGTGATCCCTGATCTCACCGACCATCAGAATATCCGGGTCGTGCCGGACAATGGAACGTAAACTATTGGCAAAGGTCAGATCTTTTTTGGGGTTTATCTGCATCTGGGTAATACCGGCCAACTGATATTCGATGGGATCTTCAATGGTAATAATATTTTTTTCATCAGAATTCAATTGACTCAAGCAAGTATAAAGACTGGTTGTCTTACCACTCCCGGTCGGCCCGGTCACCAGGATCATGCCGTGGGCAAACCTGATCACCCGTCTCAACTGCGCCTGATTTTCTGACGCCAACCCCAACTTTTCAATATCAAATAACTGGGTTGATTTATCCAGAAGACGCAGGACCGCCCGTTCACCATGCGAAGAAGGAATGACCGAGATCCGGACATCGACTTCGCGGCCGGCGAATTTGATACTGGCCCGGCCGTCCTGAGGCGCCCGACGTTCGGCAATATCCATCTTGCCTAAAACCTTTATCCGGGAAATCACCGCGTCATGGATCTGTTTCGGACAATCCATAAGATCATGGAGAAGTCCATCAACCCGCGCCCGGATCTTAAGTTTATTTTCGTAAGGATGAAAATGAACGTCACTGGCCCGTTTCTGTAATGATTCGGATAACACCATGCTGACCAGTTTAATGATCGGGGCTTTATTGGCCACGTCCATCAGATCCTCAACGCCGGACTCCAATTCCCGGACTACCCCATTGATCAGGTTATCTCCATCAAGTTCGGTCAACATACTATCAACATTGTTCAACCCCTGTTGATAGGCCCGGTTGATCAAGTTTTCTATTTCCGTCGAGGAACTGATCACCGGGGTAACGTGCAGACCCAGGAGAAGAGAAAGTTCATCCAGTGGATGAAAATCAAAAGGATTAGCAGTAACCACTTCGAGTGAATTATTTTGTTTCCGCAAAGCGATCAGTTTATAACGGCGGGCAAAATCCAGTGGGATCTGCCTGATGAACTCCTCCGACACCTCAGCATCTTTCAGCTTGGCCTGATAAGGGATCTTTAACTGAGCGGCTAATGTTTTGAGCAGGGTCGCTTCCGAACAAAACTCTCGTTTTAAAACAAGCTGAATCAATTCGTTATCGCTGCTGACTTCCTGAGAGATCTCTTCGAGTTGGTCCCGGGAAATGATTTTTTGCTCGACCAATTCCAAAGCGAGTTTTGTTGACATAGCACTACTTATTTCCTGGTTTTTTTATTTTGCTCTCGCAGCCGCTTCAGCTCACTCTGATACTCATCGGTTTTTTCCCGTAGGTCTGAAAACTCGCTCATAATATGAGGCGTGATGAAAACGACCAGGTTGGTCTTCTTCCACTCAGTTTTGGTCTTACGAAAAAAAATACCTAAGATCGGGATATCGCCTAAAATAGGGACTTTTTGGACGGTTTTGGTTTTGTTATTCCTGGTCAGACCACCGATTATCACGGTGCTTTTATTAGGAATAGTCACCATGGTTTTAGTTTTCCGGGATGTTTTGGCCGGCCGGGTACTGGAATAAGTACTATCAAAAAATTGTTCCACGCTCTGCTCGATCTCCAAACGGACATATTCTTTTTCACTGATATGAGGCGTAATGGTCAGTTTCACACCGGCATCAAGATAACCGCCGAAAGTCACCCCGGTGACGGTACCATCCGGGCCGATGGTGGTCGTGTCATAAGGGATTTTTTCAGAAATATCAATGGAAGCCGTAGCGTTATCGTTACTCAATATCCTCGGTACGGCCAGGACATCGATCTCGGTATCCTTCTCGGCGGCATGAATTAAAAATGGAATACTACTAACGGTATCCTTCCAGATACCGGCGGTCATGCCTTCGACGACGACCGGTGTTTTTCCGGTCGCCCCGATCGTGGAAAGTCCGAAAGCGCTCTGGCCAAAACCGGTCGGCTTATCGATCGGACTCTTGATACTGGCCAATTCGACCCCCAGCTCTAGCATCTTATCCATGGAAAGCTCAACAATGGCTGCCTCGATCAAGACCTGATTTTTCCTCAGATCAATATCTTTGATCAACTCGACCATTTCCTTGTAAACCTTCGGCTGAGCAACAATGATCAAAGAATTGGTAGTTTTTTCGGCCACGATCCGGGGCGCACCTTCTAAAGCCGAGCGAACCCGCATCTTGCCACCCGGTTGTTTAATAAATATCGACTCCAAAACCTTGGCCACGTCTTCGGCATTAGTGTTCTTTAAAGTATAATGATGAAATGGTGTATCTTTTTTACTTATTTGCACATCCAGGGTATCAATAAGATTATTGATCCTAACCAGGTCTTTCTCTAAAGCATAAACAATAATAGCGTTGGTCCGTTCGTTAATGGAAATAAAAGGTTTTTGCGGCCGGCCGGCCCGGGGCGGATTGGTCTGGGTGATCGCCATAATATACTGATCCAGGTTGGGCTTGATCTCCTGCGCGGTCGTGAATTGCAGCACCCGGACTTTAGTTTCATATTGCGGCGGCGCGATATCGACCTGCCGGATCACCTTGACCAGGCGCCGGATATTGGAGGAAAATTCGGTCACGATCAACATATTATTCTGGGAAGAAGGGATCAGGGAAGCATATTTTGATTTCAACGGTTTAAGCAGGTTTAAAAGTTTCGTCACGTCAGTATGCCTGATGGGTACGATCTGGGTAATGACCCGATCCTGCCCGGTGATTCTATCCACCCCATCAACTCCGAACACGTCCGCCGGATTCTGGGCCGCTTCGGCACTGGGAATAATTTTCAAAACATCACCGGTTCTGACCAATACATAATTTTTCATGCGCAGAATTGATTCGATCACACCTAAAAGTTTTTCCGGCGGCACCGTTACTCCCTCCGGCGCCATAATATTAACCGGGTGATCCTTGGGAAATCGTTCGTCATAAAGCAAATGTTTACCTTCCCGATTGGCCACATATTTCAGCAAAGTGCCTAATTTCACACCGGAAAGGTTAAGCGTCGCCCCTTCATCCTCGGTCCGGGCCTGCCCCAAAACGGGTAAAATTAACCCGAAACAAAACGTCAGGACCAGGAAAAACCTAAAGAATTTCATTGCCTTCCTCCAGTTAAATGAATTCAATCCAGCCATTTATTATAAACGAAACTTTCAGTAAGTCAAGGGTATTTCCTTTCTTCGTTAAAACTACGGAAGGCAGGGCTACTATCATAATAATCCAGTTGACAAAAAATTAACAACTACTATAATTGATAATATGATCTTAACCGAAAAACTGATCAGCCTGGGAATTATCGTTGTTTCTATCGGTGTACTGGCTGTCGTCAGCGTAGTCATACTAATGCCATCTCAGGATTTTGATTCCTCGACGACCATGACCGATCAACGAACGGAAATTACCGCGCCTGATAACGACACCAACTTATCGGCGGTATCGAGAAAATCCGGTTCCGGCCGGGATTTATTCCGCCGGGACCAGAAATCCGGGCAACGCCGTAACCATGAGCCATCTTCAGTGGATGCTATGAAGCAGATCATCACGACCAATCTCCAGGTGGATTCGGTCAGCGCCGGTCTGGATAAACTTACGGACCTGTCCGAGCCGGAACAAACCATGTTTCTCCAGCAATTTTTCGATGAAATTAACATGGAGGTGCTTAATAAAATGCTGGATGACGGGACATTTCTGCGATTTTTGGATGAGCTGCCGCCCGACCAGAAAAAATTTGTCACTTACGTCTTATCCGAAATAATGGACGTTCCGGCCGCGAGCATAACTGCATTAGGCAGTCTCGCGAAGCTACCGGATATGCTGGGACTGAGAGATACGCCGGTTTATTCGATCGAAACGGTTGTTTTCGGCACCACCGTCACCAAAGAAAACAAGCCGACCGGAAACCGCACCACCTTCAAACCGCCGGAACATTTGATCTACGCCTGTTTTCCTAATCAAGGTGGACTGAAAAACCTCCGATATATTAGAATCGAGTGGACTAATCTCTCATCCGGTGATGTGATTCACCGCAGTTTTAAATCTATTAACCACCAAAAACTCTATAATTATGTCTGGGTCAGAAAAAATCAAAATTGGGATCCGGGTTCTTATGAAGTCACACTGTATAATTTAAGGAATATGATGATCGCCCAGGGAAATTATGAGATCAGAGAATCAGGATAAAGAATGCCTTATTCAGAAAAAGTTCTTGTCGCCACCGCCATTTTATTAGCCGTCGGGGTACTGTCAACATTAGGTTTTATCTATCTCGCCGATGCCTCCGGACGGCTAACCGAACCCAACCCCCCGCCTCCCCCCTCTGTCCAAAAAGAAAAGAAACCTTCTCGCTACCTCTCACCCTGGAGCCGCGCTCTGCCGCCCCGCCTGCGCGCCAGTAAGAAAAAAATAAAAGAGGCCGTGGCGGACAAAAAAACCGAGCCAATCTCCCAAGTCATCAATGAACTTTCTGCCCGGGATACCACCGGTTTAATGACCTCATTCTCAACAACGGAAATAGTCCAGCTATCCGAGCAGATCTCCCCCGATCAGATCCGGACGATCATCAACGACACTTCGGAAGATAAAATCTATCAGCAGGTAAAAACTTTTACCGGAATTTCCAAGAAAAATATTGAAGCGGCCCTGAAAGACACTAACGAAAACCTGAGTGATTTCGTCGCCGGCCTGATCGAATTTGCCAAACGAGGCGAATTTTCCGGCGGGGGCGACCCGATCAGTTTCGGATCAACGATCAACCCGGACAACAGCCCGAAAACAGCGCGGGATAGTTTTAACCGGACAGACCACACCCTTTACGCCTGCTTTGGCAACCAGGGAAGCCTGCAGGGAATTAAAAAAGTCATGGTCCGCTGGATGAATAATTCAACCGGGCAGTTAGTTTTTGTCGGCGCGCGGGCCATCGACCCGAACAAACCTTATAATTATATCAAGGTCCGGAATACCAAGAATTGGGACAAAGGAACTTACCAGGCCCAGTTATTCAAAATAAATACGTCTTTTGAACCTTTGGCTCAGGGCACTTATCAGATAAAATAATGAGATTTTGTTAATCTTCGATCTTCGCCTATGTCACGATTTTTTAAAAATTTATTATGTCTGACCTGGCTAACATTAATGATGTTAGGCGCAACGGGCTGTGCCGGCTGGTGGCTCGTCGGTGGCCTGGCGGCCAGCGGCATCTACGTATCCAGCAGCGCTAATGATGATGAAGATGATCCTCCGCCTTCATACGCGCCCCCGGCTCCTTCTTCATTAACCGTTAACCCCTTTTCTCCCAACCGGATTAACCTGGACTGGACTGATAATTCCGGTAATGAAAACGGTTTCGAGATCGAACGCGGTTCCAATAATATTACTTTCACCCGGATCTCAACAACCGGGCCCGGCATTACGGCTTTTTCCGATAGCACTTTAACTGAGAATACCACGTGCTACTATCGGGTTCGAGCTTACCATATTACCATTGGTGATTCCGCTTATTCTAATATCGCTTCAACCACCACTTTTTTAAATACACCGACCGGCCTGACAACAACGGTGCTTTCCCCTTATACCATTAAACTTGATTGGGATAATAACTCATCCGCCGAAGATGGTTATAAAATAGAACGCAAAGCAGGAATCAGTCAGTTTATTGAAATTGCCACGGTTATCACCGATGTTGTCACCTATACTAATTTACCGGTGACTGCCAGTACTACTTTTACCTACCGGATCAAAGCATATAATTCCT
>DAOWBV010000129.1 GCA_030633885.1 Planctomycetota bacterium | reverse complement strand
CATCTGGCTCATCGGACACCCACCACAAGCCCCGGTTAATCTGACCTTAACCACGCCTTCCGGAGTGATTTCAACCAACTCAACGTTTCCTCCATCCGCCTGAAGCGAAGGACGGACCTTTTCTAAAGCGGCTTCTACTTTCTCTTTCATATTAATCTTTCTCCTCTTTCGTCTTTGTTGAATATCTTCCCCGGTCCCCTCACATCAAGGAAAGGGGACAACTGAATCTCCCCTTAAATCTTTGCTTCCGACATCCAGTAACCGTGAACATTGCAATTCTCGATCGCCGTCAGAGTTCCCGACTTTACTTTTAAGTGAACAACGGCGGCCGGATTCACGGCGGCCGGTCTGAAATAAGATCTCGTGACAAATTTCTTGTCCACGTAAAAATCGATAAAAGCAATATAATGTTCTTCCTGCATAACATGGGTGATCGCGCCGACTTTGACATGAGCATCAATACATCCATCCGGGATCAAACCGCATTTTTTCTCAACCAGGATGACCGGAATATGTTTTTTGTCACCTTCGGTCAGATTACTCGCATCGGCCGGTTTTTTAATGGCATCCGATTTTTCCTGGAACTTATCCTGAGGCACCCCGCAAATCGGACAATTAGCCGGCGCCGCGTCGAATTCAATGTGACCGCAAACCGTACAAACAAACGTTTTCATAAAATTCTCCTTTAAATTTTTGACGGGATTTACGGGATTAACCCGATAGTTTTAATCCTGATTATCCGGTTTATCCTGTCCACTCTCTAAATTATTCAACTTTCTCAAACTGGTCTTTACCCACACCGCAGGCCGGGCAAGTCCAGTCATCCGGCAAATCCTCAAAAGTCACGTTATTATTTTCAGCCGGATCATAAACGTAACCACAGGCCAAGCATTTCCATTTCGTCATTTTTCAATTCTCCTTATTAACTATAACGGCATTGCGTCTGACCCCTTTACTTTAAGGGCACCGCCTGGTACCAGTCATCGGTCCAGGGCGCTACGGATCAAAGCCAATTTCTTTTGACGGGTCAATTTTTTTATCCGGGCTTCGCGTTTAAAGGCCCGCGACTTACTCCGAAAAGGTTCGGTGTAAACGATCTTTTTCGGCGGGTTATAACTGGTATAATGAGCGGTCTTATTCAGATGCGCCCGGAAACGGCTCTTGACATCCTTTGCCACCCCGGTATAAAGAGACCGGTTTCGGCATTCTAATATGTAAACATACCACATAACAAGAAATGATCTTTCTAACGTGAAAGCAACGAGAAGAATGGCTCCCTGGGTAGGACTCGAACCTACAACCTAGCGGTTAACAGCCGCTCGCTCTGCCATTGAGCTACCAGGGAATGCGTCTAATTTGCACTGTCAAGAATTAAATCGCTATAATCTTAACAATTGACTTTTAATTGTCAAGATTTTTGTTGACCCCGCCTCTGTTTTCCACTATACTCTAATCAAATATTTTAAGAAATTAGAGAAAAAAACAAACCATGAAAATCGATGCCACTCTCGTGGGCTTTATCGCCGGTACCATCACTACCCTGGCCTGGCTGCCCCAACTGATCAAGAGCCTGAAAACTAAAAAGACCAAAGATCTTTCTTTAGGCATGCTTTTCTTTTTGAGTTTCGGGATCGTTTTATGGCTTATCTATGGAATTATGCTGAAAGAATTGCCGATCGTTTTGGCTAATGGAATCGCGTCCGGAATGCTTTTTATTATGCTCTACCTGAAGATCAGGCATGGTTGATCGGTCAGCTGACTAAACCGTCAGAATCAGGACTGGGAACCATTAACCTCAGCACTGGTATCCGCGACCACTTCTTCCGGCTCACCACCTTCTGCCCCGCCATTATTTTTCGCCTCGCTCCGCTCCGTCAGAAAAATACCCATGACCATAAAGACAGTGGTGAATAAAATGATCAGTGTACTGTAAGATTCAAAGTTCTCCGTCCCCTTAACCCCGGCCGCGAATGGCATGGAGGCGACCACCGCCGTAGCTAATCCGCGCGGTAACATGACAAAGTAAGTGAACCGTGCTTTCCGGATCGGTTTATAAAGAATCGAGTAAGCCAGAATATATAAGTAACGGGCGGAGATCAACACCCCGCATAAAATAGCGGCCGTGATCAGAATATCCGGCCGGATCATATTACTGGTAAATAATAATCCCAAGTAAACAAAGAAATAGGTCCGGATAAAAAAAGTAAATTCGCCGTGGAATTGCTCGATTTTGGGATCTAACGTAAATACCTTGTTCTCATCAAGGACTCTTAAGAACCGGGTCCCGTTCCGCAGGACCAACCCGAACGTAAATGCGGCCACCGCCCCGCTGGCTTCGAACATTTCCACCGTCCCATAGAGAACCAGCACGGTGGCCAGCGTAGTCATGTATGAAAGAGACGTCAACTTAACATTGCCCAGCGCCTTGGTCCATAATAAACCGACAATCAGTCCGGCGAACAAAGCGATAGTAAAAGAACCTCCGATCTTGTTAAGAATAGCAGAGGCCTGTAATTCGGTCGTCTGGCCGGAGATCTGGATCAAAATAATAACACCCAAAACAACAAAGATATCGGTCAGAACTGATTCCAGGCTGATAATCGCCCGAGTCTCATCATTAACGTTCATCTTATTGATCAAAGGAATAATAACCGCCGAACTGGTTCCGCCGAGAATACAACCCAGAATCAAGGACGGTATCCGTTCCATCCCCAGATAATATTCGCCCAACGCCCAGGTACTGGCGACCGTGACAGCAAAAACACCCAAGCCCAGACCAATACTACCCTTGATATATTTGATCAGCAAACCAAAATCCAGATGCAGACCACCTTCAAAAAGAATGATAATTAAAGCTATACGGCCAAAATAAGGAGTGACCCCTTTTAAATCTCCCGGAGAGATCCATTTAAAAGCCGGCCCGATCAATACACCAACGGCAATTAAAAATAACAGATCCGGCAAGCGGGTCTTCTGGAAAAATAAAGTACCAAAAAACCGATGAAGATAATTATCCCGGCTACGAAAAAAGGTAAATTCAAAGATATAGCTTCGCTCATAATTAAGCCCCTTAAAAAATTATAAATTTAAGCGTTTATAACAATTAGATTCTTTAAGATTATATTAAACATCTCTAACGGGGTCAATGTTTTTTTTGTAAAACCTGCTGATATATCTGCTCGGTCTGCTTGATCGACTGGTCCAGGGAAAAACCTCTGACCGCCTTCTCCCGGGCGGCCGCGCCGTAACGGGCCCTTAGGTCCTGATCTTTAGCCATCCGAATAATCGCTTCGGCCAGGTTTTCGGGAGTGTCTTTGACCACGATTCCCTGTCGGCCGTCTTCAACCATCTCGGGCAGGATACCCCGGTAAGCAACGATCATCGGCTTGCCCAAGGCCATTAATTCCCGGACCGCCCGGCAGGAACCGTCCGAACCCGGCATCAGGAAAATCCCAAAATCAAAAACACCAACCGTATTAATGTAATCATCTTTTAAGTAACCGGCAAATATTACATTCTGCTCAAGGCCCAGTTTTTTTGCCGGCTGAATGGCTACTTCTTCCCGGTTAGTCCCCCGGCCGATAATAACTATCTTCAGGTCCGGTATTTGTTTCACGGCCAGAGCGACCGCTTTGAGTAAAACATCGAACCGACGATGGCGCTGCATCCGCGCGACAATACCGCCAACCACAGCCCCATCGGGGATCCCCAACGATGACCTCAGATTTTTAGTCACCGATTCCGGGCGAAACCGTTCCGGGTCAACCGCGCTGTTAACCCACCAACTTTTTTCCGGTGAGATCCCCATCGTCAACCGGTCCGACTCCAATAACTTTTCGGAAAGAGTCAGGTAACCGTCAGTATAAACTTCCATCAACATCTTATTCCGCAGAGAACCATCAAGCGGAAATCCGTGATGATTGGTCCTGATCAATACCGGATCATGGCCGGATTTTCGAGCGGCTTTCCCCCCGATATAATTATCGAGAGGACTATGGGTATGAACGATATCAATCGGATGATCATTGAGCCACGTTTTTACTTTGTTAATATTACGGAAGATCGACAGGAACCCGGTCAGCTTCCGGGTATCTTTCAGGACTAAGACCGGTACTTGCCGCCGCTGGGCTTCGCCGGCTAAGGTCCTCCCTGATATCCGCTCCGGTGACTCCAGACAAGCCAGGGTCACCTGGTGTCCGTTTTTCTTTAAACCGACACAAAGATTCAGCACCGGCTCGGACGGACCGGTCCATTTCCAATCGCTGTAGATGTGTAATATTTTTAACTGATCAGTCATCGACAAAAATTATTCTTGATTTTATAAATAAATTAGTATAGAATTTCAGGGTAATTCGGAAGTGCCTGATAATCTGATTATTCATTGCCTCAACTTGGACGGTTAGCTCAGCTGGAAGAGCGTCTCTTTTACACGGAGAAGGTCAGAGGTTCAAGTCCTCTACCGTCCACCAATCTAACGGGACAAGCCGAGAAAGTCGTCCCGATGGCTATCGGAACACCGTCCATCCCAACGGTCAGCCCGGACCAGCTACGATACTTTATAAAGCAAACTATATATCTCCGGCGTCGGCACATTCCGATAGATAAAAACAGAAAAATTATTCGAAAGATCGATCTCTTTTGTTTTCTCGATCACTTTCAGGGACCGGTCGATCAGCACATCCACCATGGGCCGCAAAGAATTCTGGGCGTTAACATTTTTGACCCGCGCGAATTCACCGGTATTTAACCGAACAAAACTGCCCCGAGGATAAGGAGACACCCGCGACAAAAACCGGTTAACCAGCTCTTCTCCATATTCCTTACTGTCCACGATCTTTTTTAAAGCCATCATTGGAACCAACGGCATCGGACCGTTCCGGTCGTTAATCATATTTTCAAACCGGGCCGCCAAACCAATCACCTGATCTATTTCCTTAACTTTTTCCTCGGACACCAGACCGGCCATAAAACCTTTCAGGGGCGCGCCGTATTCTTTGACCAACAACCGGACCAGACCAGCCATAGTCAGGTTAAATAATATTGACGGATCGTCATCCGGACCCAACCCAACAACCAAACTGATCAGCGCCGTATTTACGGAATGAACAGACCGGGCATCATCGCTGACGTAAGCGGCAATCAGATTAGTAAAAATCTCCGGCGTACCAACAAAGGATTTGACCAACGGAGTCAACGTTTCAACGATCTTTTGACTGTCGGTCTTTTTCCCGGCCTGGAATTGAGCGAACAGTTGATCAAGAAAATTAACGGCTTTTAAATAATGCTCGTGTGTCTTTTTGAACTCGCCGGACCGGTTCTCCGGCAAATCAACCAGTACCTTTAAAAATTTTTGCAATTCCGGATTATCACCCGGCAGGAGATCGGCCATGGCTTTTTTTAACTCAAAAAAACTGAACGGCTTGGTCAGGACCGCTTGAACCCCGCCCGGTAATCCGGCCTTGGGTTTCGAGAAGCTTGCATCGCCGGCCGACAAAGCAGGCGTCAATAAAACCACTGGAGTATTCCGGGTGCCGATACCAGATTTTATCCGTCGACAGAGCACCACTCCGTCACCGTCCGGTAAAACCGCCTCCAGGATAACTAGGTCCGGTTTTATTTTTTCCAGCAGAACAAACCCTTCCCGACCGTTTCGGCTGCTATGCAACTCAAGATCATCTTCAGTAAAAACAATCTTGGCCAGAGAATTAATCTCCGGATTTGGTTCGATAAGTAATATTTTTTGAGACATTATTTTTTCCTTCAATGAAGTGAAGTATTATACATTAAAAATTATCGCTAAGTCAAGCAAACAACATTATATTT
>DAOWBV010000194.1 GCA_030633885.1 Planctomycetota bacterium | reverse complement strand
TCTTTTTTTCCATCAGGCTGCTGACTGCTTCTTCACCCGCTGGGCCATCCGGGCAGATGAGTACGCCTTTGCCGGCGGCCAGTCCGTCGGCCTTAATAACGTAAGGCGGGTCGATTTTTTTCAAATATTCCCTGGCCGATTGGGGGTCCCGGAAAGTTTTGTAGGTTGCCGACGGGATGGCGTTTTTTCTTAACAGGTCTTTCGAAAAAACTTTGCTGCCTTCCAACTCGGCGGCTGACTGTCTCGGGCCGAAAATTTTCAGATTGGCCGCCTGGAACTCATCGACAATACCGGCGACCAGCGGAGCTTCCGGGCCGACCACCGTCAGGTCGATCTTTTCCTTCAGGGCGAAATCCAAAAGAGATTTGATATCGGTTGGTTTGATGTCAAGGCATTCGGCCAACTGGGCGATCCCGGCGTTACCCGGTGCCGCGTAGATCTTTTTGACCCGTGGCGATTGTGATATTTTCCAGACCAGCGCGTGTTCCCGGCCGCCGCCGCCGACCACTAAAATTTTCATAAGCTGTTCCTCACTTTCAGTATTTCAGTTCATTGTAATCAGACTGCTTTAAAAGTCAAACAAAAAAATGGATTTTTTTCAATCGGATGATATAATAATTCCTTTTAAGGATGGAACTATGCCGCGTTTAACCAGCCCCGATATTATCGGGGCCAGATTAGTGGTCGTCGCTTTAGGCGGTAACGCGTTATTGCAGGCCGGGGAAAAGGGTACTATTCAGGAACAGGAACGTAATGCCGTTCAGACCTGCCGGCATCTCTTGCCGCTTTTGAAAAACGATTACCATATTGTTATTACCCATGGTAACGGCCCGCAGGTCGGAAATATTCTGATCCGGAATGAAGAGGCCAGTAAAATTGTCCCGGCCATGCCGTTAGATGTCTGTGTCTCTGATTCTGAGGGCAGTCTGGGGTATATTCTGCAACAGGCGATCCTGAACGAATTGCGCCGACATGATATCCCCCGTTACGTGGTGACTATGATCACCCAGGTGGTGGTTGATAAAAATGATCCGGCTTTTAAGAATCCGACCAAGCCAGTGGGACCTTTTTACAGTAAGGAAAAAGCCGACCAGCTGAAAAAAGATCGTCAATGGCACTTGAAAGAAGACAGCGGTCGGGGTTATCGCCGGGTGGTGCCTTCACCTCAGCCCGTTAAGATAATCCAACGTCCGATGATCCGTGATTTGGCCAAAGCCGGTCACGTGGTGATCGCCTTGGGCGGTGGCGGGATCCCCATCTGGAAAAAATCTAATGGTGATTACGAAGGGATCGAAGCGGTGATCGATAAGGACCGGGCTTCCAGTGTGCTGGCCCTGGAGATAAAAGCCGATCGTTTTGTTATGTTGACCACGGTGCCGGAAGTTTATCTTAACTACGGACAGCCGAACCAGAAACCGGTTCGTCAGATGACTTTGACGACCGCGAAAAAGTATTTGGCCGAAGGTCATTTTCATGTCGGGAGTATGAAGCCAAAAATAGAAGCGGCGGTCAGTTATCTGGAAAAAAGGAACGGGAAAGTAATCATAACTTCAGCAGAAAAATTATCGCAGGCGATGTTCGGTCAGGCCGGCACCTGTATTTATTCCGATGTTAAACGAAAAGTCGACGAAAATAATTTGTTATTGGATTTTTAAGGAGAACTTAAAATGGCGGTAAACCTGAAAGCGCGTTGTTTCCTTTCCCTGAATGATTTTTCTTCCGAAGAGATCAGGCATCTGCTGGAGGCGACCCGGGTATTGAAGCAGCAATTCAAGACCGGTAATAAACCGTTGGCTTTGAAAGGAAAGAGTCTGGGTATGATATTTCAAAAAGCGTCTACCCGGACGCGGGTTTCCTTTGAAGTGGCCATGTATCAATTAGGCGGCCAGGCCCTTTATTTTAGCGCGAACGATCTGCAGCTGAAGAGAGGGGAAACGATCGCCGATACGGCGCGTGTTCTTTCCCGTTACGTGGACGGGTTGATCGCCCGGGTGTACGCGCATAATGATATTCTTGATTTGGCTCAGTATGCTACTATCCCGGTCATTAATGCCTTGAGTGATTACAATCATCCCTGTCAGGGGTTGACCGATCTTTTCACGATTTATGAGAAGAAAAAAACGTTCAAGGATCTGAAGATAGCTTATTTGGGTGACGGTAACAATGTGGTTCATTCCTTGATCTTCGGCGTGGCGAAAGTCGGCGGTACTTTGAGGGTGGCTACCCCGGCCGGTTATGAGCCGAATCCGGACGTAGTGAAGTTAGGGCAGGATGAAGCGAAAAAAAATGACGCCCGGATCGAAATCATGACCGATCCATTTTTTAATGATACGGCGACCACCGAGATCTACACTGATGTCTGGACCAGTATGGGTCAGGAAGCCGAACAGAAAAAAAGAGTGCGGGACCTGAAAGATTATCAGGTTAATCAGGAATTGGTCAAGAATGCTAAACCGGACGTGTTGATCATGCATTGCTTGCCGGCCCATCGGGGTGAAGAGATCACCGGTGAAGTGATCGATGGACCGAATTCAATCGTTTGGGACCAGGCCGAGAACCGGTTGCATACCCAGAAGGCTCTGCTTGTTCAGTTGATGAAAGAAAAGAACGTAGAATAAAATGGGATAGACGGGATTAACAGGATAGATCGGATAGTTCTGGTCGGGGACACCAGAAAATAATCGGGTTTATCAGGCCCTAAAAGAAGGACGAAAATGCAGTACGAGGAATTAACGGAAAAAATCATAGGATGTGCTTGTGAAGTATATAATCAATTAGGTTATGGTTTTTTAGAGAGCGTGTATGAAAAATCATTATTAATGGAATTAAGAAAAGGCGGGTTGAAATGCGAAAGCCAAAAGCCGATAAAAGTACATTATCATGGTGAAGTCGTCGGTGATTTCAAGGCGGATATTATCGTTGAAGACTTAATTATTATAGAATTAAAATCAGTTAGGAAGATAATAAAAGAGTTCGAAGTTCAGCTGGTGAATTATCTGACTGCTACCGGAAAAGAAGTAGGCTTATTATTAAATTTTGGGGAAAAGAAAGTGGATGTAAAACGAAAAATAAGGGTATTTGAAAATCAGGATCTTGCTGATCCAGTAGATCCTGTCAGGAATTAAAGTCATGTCACTAATATTTGAACCGAAAAGGATCGGGTCACTGGAACCAAAAAACCGCCTGGTACGGTCGGCCACGGCCGAACGCCGGGTAGATCGGGATGGTCTGGTGACTGATGATCTGGTGAAATTTTACGATATCCTGGCCCGGGGCGGGGTAGGCACAATTATTACCGGTCACTGTTTTGTCCGGTCCGACGGGCGGGCCAGTTGGTTGATGACCGGGATCGATCGTGATTC
>DAOWBV010000104.1 GCA_030633885.1 Planctomycetota bacterium | reverse complement strand
TCTCAAGAACCCAAAACGCATGGCGCAAAACGCCAGACGCAATTGGGTGCCTAACCGGAACGGATTTCTAATTAACGCGGCGGCGGTCTTCGCGGAGTCGCTTGATTGTCATTACATCATTACCGGTTTTAATCAGGAAGAAGCCCGAACGTTTCCTGATAACTCTTCAGGTTTTGTCCGGGCGGTGAACAGTTCGTTAGGTTTTTCAACGCGTCAAAAGGTCCGGGTGGTTAGTCCGACGTTACGGTTGAACAAAAAACAGATCTGGCGGATCGGCCGAAAATTAAAGGCACCGCTGGGATTGATCTGGAGTTGTTACCGGGGAGGCCGTAAACCCTGCGGTCGGTGCGAATCATGTTTGCGCCGGATCAGAGCGGAAGAGGGATAGACAGGATCAACAGGATAGACTGGATGGAAATTAAAAATCCGACTGATCCGGTAAATCCTGTCAGAAATAAGTTTTTGAGGGTTAGGTTGTATGAAAGATTTCATCTGGATCAATGGCCGGTACTTAAGAAGTTCGGAAGCATCTATTTCTGTTCTGGACCGGGGTTTTCTTTACGGTGACGGATTATTTGAAACTTTGCGTTCTTATCAGGGTTGGCCGTTCCGTCTGCGTGATCATGTCGACCGTTTGAAATCTTCGGCCCGGGAGTTAAAAATTCCGTTGACGGTAAGTTTTAAATCTTTTCATCGGGTGATCGAAAAACTGTTACATTTGAATCGGTTGGAAGATGCTTACCTGCGAATCACCTTGACCCGGGGAAGAAAAGAGGCCGGTTTTTATTTGGCCTCGCCGTCTCAGCCGGTGGTGGTGGTCCAGGCCGCTGAATTACCTGATTATCGGTCTGAGAGCCGGAAGGGGGTGCGAGTAATCGTTTCGGCGGCGAAACGGTCCGTGACCGCGCCTCTGGTGCGGCACAAGACTTTAAATTTCCTGGATAACATTCTGGCTCGGGCCGAGGCATTTAAACAGAAGGCGTTTGAAGCTATTTGGCTTAATACCAACGGTCATGTCTGCGAGGGCTCCATGACAAATATTTTCGCGGTTAAAAGAGGGCAGGTCCTGACACCGCCGTTAGGTGCAAATATTCTGCCGGGGATTACCCGGGAAGTTATTTTTGAGTTGGCCGCCCACCTGCCGGCGAGGCAGGGACGTTTGCGGCACCGGATCCGGGAAACTAATCTGACCGGGCAACAGTTGACCGGTGCCGATGAGATTTTTTTGACGAACTCGCTGATTGAAATAATTCCGGTAGTGAAATGCGACGATACGTTAATTGGATCAGGCCAGCCGGGTGAAGTGACTTGTCAGCTTCAAAAGGCTTACCAGTCATTGGTCCGGTTGGCAAATTGAGTGCAAAAAAAATTTACGTTTTGTAAACTAAGCTTACATAATATTTAAATATAATGGATTTCAGGTGTTGAAATCAAGTTTAAATGGATTTTATTCGTATTAAGGGTAAAAAAACTTGGATCGGGCTTGATTTAATGGTATAGTTTTTGCTATAGTTCTATAAGAATATGTAAGCGAAATTAGATGAAAAATATAGATTCGAGAGCTAAGAGATGTCTCAAGTAATCATCAAACGCAAAGACCATGACGATGTTATTCAATTGAAGCGCAAGGTGACTTCATTTGGGCGGACACCGCAGAATGATGTGATCTTAAAAGGAGACCGGATTTCCCGACGTCATTGTGAGGTCAGGAAGACTTCTGAGGGCTACTCATTGGTCGACCTGGAAAGCCGTAATGGTACCTTTGTTAACGGGGAGCGGGTCAAGGAAAAGAAGCTGGAATTAGGCGATCGGATTCACGTCGGGGATGTTTTGGTCATTTTTGAGAATGAATTGCCTCCGGCGTTGGTATCGGGTGCGCCCGCCGCCCGTCCGACCGCCGAGGATGATTTTATCGTTGCTGGCAGGAAAAAAGTCGGGGCCGGGTTGATCTGGTTTGGAGTGGTGATCGTAGTGTTGGGTGGTTTTATCTGGTGGCGACTGTCAGAGCGGGCGGGTAAAAATTCAGTGACAAATTCACCGTCGGGAAATATGACACCGGTTCAAACGGATCCTGATTCTTTGCCGACCGGTTCAACCCGGATTAGTCCGGACGGAGATCTGATCGATATTAATCTGGTCGCCAAGTTAGAACGTTTGTTGCAACAGGCCCGGGACCGGGAAAAAAACAATGAACTCGCCAAGGCGATCAGTTTTTACGAGGTGATTTCCGAAAAAGCCGATCAGGATTCAATGATCTGGAGTTTAGCCCGGAGCCGACTGAAGAAAATAAAAAGCCAGGCGGAATCAGAACTGGAATTATGCCGAAATTTGTTAAAGGAAGCGGAATTGACCGGCCAAGCTGAAATTTACCGGACGGTGATCAAAAGATGCGGTTTGATAGTCAAGTCTTATCAGGGGACGGTGTTCGTGAAGTCCGCTCAGGAAATTATTAATCAGGCCCGGGAATCGTTACAAAAAGACTCAGCGGTACTTCGCGAGGAGACAGCCAGTCGGCTCCTGGTTTTGGCCGCCGGTTATCGTCAGGAAGGTAAATGGGACCTGGCCCGGTCTTTTTATAATAAGATCATTGCTGAGTTTACGGAAACTTTAGTTGCTCCGCAAGCCCGACAAGCTTTGAATGAATTAAAAAGTAATTGAGAAAAATATGTGGACCGGAATTGACATAGGTAATTATACCATTAAAGTCGTCCAGTTGAAGCGCTCGATCAGTGGGCCATGGCAACTGAATGGAGTCGCCCGTATTTCCCGGACGATTAAATTTGGAGACGAATCGAACGGGGGCGATCGATCAGCGAAACGATTGTCTAAAATATTGCAGTCTTTGCCGGCCGGACGATCGAAATGTGTTTTAGGTGTTTCCGGCCGGGAAGTTAATTTACGGGTAACCAAAGTGCCGCCGTTGAGCCAGGCGGGTAAATTGAAAAAACTGATGGAATTCGAAGTGATGCAGATCGCCGGTAAAAGTGGCGGCGATGTTTATTCTGATTATTGCCTGTTGAACGTACCCACTCGGGGCTATCCGGAATTGCCGGTCCTGGTGGGGTTGGCGAAGAACAGTTTGGTCAACGCGCGGATTGACAGCCTGAAAAAAGCGGGCGGCGGTTTGGCCGAAGTGACCCCGAACGCGTTGGCTTTGTTCCAGGTGTTGCGGGCAAATCCGATGGTTAATTTAGCTGAAACGATCGTTTTGCTGGATATCGGGCACGAAAATACAGAAGTGGTTATTCAGAAAGACGGGCATTTGTTGTTTGCCCGGAATATTACCAGTGGTGGCAAGGCTTTTACGGAAGCGTTGGCCGAACAGCTGAAGGTTGAGTTCGAACAGGCTGAGTTGTTAAAAATAAAAGAAGGAGTTATCACGGCGTCGTGGGATCGGGATAACCAGATCAGCCTGGCCCTGATCAGCGCGACTTCGCAGTTACAGTCAGTGGTTGAAACTTCGGTTTCTTTCGCCCGGAATACTTTGAAAATGGATGAACTGACTGTTGACCGAATCCTGCTTTCCGGGGGAGGAGCCCGGATCAAGGGGTTGGATAATTACCTGCACTCGGTGCTGAATAAACCGGTGGAATTTCTCCAGCCGTTTAAAAATATTAATATGAGTCTGGTGGATCCAGCGACGGCTCAACGTTTGACCGAAATGCCTTCGGATATGACGGTGGCGTTAGGTTTGGCGATGACGCCGGCCGCCGGTGACGAAGAAGTCATCTCGTTTTTGCCGCCGGAGGCCAAGAAGAAAAAATATTTCCGGCGCCGGGTGGTACCGTTGATTGCCGCCGCTGTTTTGCTGGTATTGGCTTTGGTCGTGGTGACAAGCAAAGCGTCCGCGGTCCGGAAACAGGAAGCGGAAGTTCTGGCCCGACTGGAGCAGGATGGGAAACAGGTCGGGCGAACAAACAGGCAGTTTAAGGATGAGCTGGCTGGAAAAGAAAAAACCATGGCCCGCTACCAGCTATTGCGAACGGAGTTAGAGGCGGGTACTTTTTATTATCAGGTTCTGCGGAGTATTCAGAAACTTTTGCCGAGAGGGGTCTGGGTTTCGGAATTGGCGCTAGGACAGCGTTACAGTCAACCCAACTCTTTTGAGACATTTTACGAAAAACGAGTTGTTGTTATTCGGGGTTATTTGGAGGACAGTGATGAGGCGACTATCCGGCGCTTCCGGAAATTTGTGGCCGATCTGGATAACCAGAGTAGTTATCAGGGAAAAGCTACTTTGAAGAAACTTAATAATGTGGCCGAGGATTCAACCAGGGGAAAGAAAACATTTGAAGTTATTATTAAATAGAAACGCGAGTTGAGGCATGTGGGAAGAACATAAAAAATTCATAATTGGAATTGGCGGCACGGCCATCGGACTGTTGCTTTTTTACCTGATGGTCCTGAGTCCGATTTGGGAGGAAACCGTGGGATTGCGTGAAAAGCAGGCCGGGCTTCGACTTAATATCAAGAAGCAGTCCCAACGCGGATTTTTTCAGAGCCAAACCGGGCTTAAAAATCTAAGGGATGAACACGAGCGCCTGATAAAAAAACTTAACGGATTGAAAAATCGGGTCAATTTCCGGGTTACGCCGGAATACGCGCTGGCGATGAGTGGGTCTGATATGCTGATAGATTTTCACCAGAATTTACAGGAAACCCGGCAACGTCTCAAAAAAATGGCTATTGGCAAAGGCGTGGTGATGCCGGCTTCTTTAGGGTTTCCTCAAGCAGATATCCAGTCGACGGCCATTCCGACTTATTTTGAAAAATTGGATATGATGAATCAGCTGGTGCCGCTGGCTCTTGAGAGCGGGTGTCGGGAAATACTAAAGGTCGGCTGGGAAAAAGATTTTCCGGAACTGGTTAGCGGGGTAATCGAAGAAAAGAAACTTTTCAGTAAAAATATGATCGGCCTGGAGGCCAAAGGGTCTTTTTCAGCCGTGACGCGATTTATTTATGCCCTGCAGACCGCGCCCCGGCTTTTACCAATTGAACGAATCAGCGTGACCAACGAAAATCCTGAGGTTGATAGTGTCAATATCAAGGTTTTGGTCAGCGGAATTAAGATAAAAGATTAGGCGTTATGAAAAAATTTATTAATAAAGAAATAGCGGTGCTCCTGGTCAGTGTAATTTTACTGGCCGGAATAGTTTTGTTTCTTGATTTCATCGCGGGTGGTCCATCCGGCGACGGTTCTTTGCGGGTAGCGTCCCGGACTTATCAGCCAACTGAGTTAAAGGATACCCCGTACTGGTCGGATCGGGATTCACGGCCAGAGATCGACGGGGGAAGAAACCCTTTTGTTTCCTCAACCCAAAAGGTGGAGTTCTGGGTTGACCTGCTCTTGCCGGAGGCGATTTTCAAGAAGCCGGGCTATATATTGTTATCACCGGTGCCGGACTTGATATATAACCGTTCAGCCAAGGCAGAGATACCGAATGATCAATCAGTCTATAAGGACAGCGTATCCGGCAACGGTGCCCGGCCGCAGTTGTCTGATCTCCTTTTATTGGATGAGTGTAATGATTTGATCGAAGAAACAAAGTTGAATAAATCAGTTGAGTCGATTCCGTCGACAGTGGAGATAGTTGAGGATGATGTGCTCCGGTTCAATGATGGCGCGATCCGTACCGGACGAGTGCTTTCAGCAGACGAAACAAAAATTATTTTCCTGCCCAAAGGAAGCCAGAAATTTATTTCCTGTCTAAAAAAAGATATCGTGTCCATGGATCGTCACTTTACGTCGGAAGAGACGTATAAACAGAAACTGAAACGGATCCTGGCCGACGACGCCCTGGCGCATTATCGGTTGGCCCAGTGGTGCGCGGAAAAAGGCCTGGAGACAAAAGTGATAAAGGAGTTGTTGACGGCGATCAAGATCAACGGGACCAATCTGAAGTACTATCAGGCTGCCGGTGCTTATTATCGTCAGCGGTTGGATTGGGATTCCGAGTTAAAGCTTTATCAGAAAGCTTTAAAAACTCCACTTAATAATAAGGAAGTGATTCATTTGAAATTAGGTGAGGTGTATCAGTTATTGGGTCTGCCCGGTGAATCTGTTAAGTCATTGAAGGCGGCGGTAAAATTTTTACCGAAGTATGTTGACGGCTGGGTAAAGTTGGGTGATACCCGTTGTCGACAGGGAGATTATGAATTAGCTCGAGCCGCGTATCAGCAGGCCAAAGGTTACGAGCCGGCCCGGGTTGATCTTTGGCTGGGCGAGGGTCGACTTGATTTTAAGACGGGTGATTTACCGGGATCCCGGGATAAATTCGAACGAGTGTTGGAGTCGGAAGCGGATAATTATGAGGCGCTTAATCTGGTTGGGGTCGCGTCGGTTTTATTGGGTGAACATAACCCGGCCGTGAACTATTTTAAAAAAGCGATTAAGGTTAAGCCCGATGCCGAGACACCGTGGATTAATCTGGCCGCGTGTTATCTGGCGGTTGATGAGTACAAGATTGCCGAGTTGTTGTTAAACCAGGCGCGGGAGCGTGATCCAGTCGGAGTTGGTTCTTACCTCGGTTTGGGGTATCTTTATTGGTCGCAGGGAGACATTTCCCGGGGCCAGGACTCATTTCAGGAAGGGTTGCAGATCGAACCAAAAAACATTGAATTGTTATACGCGTTGGCTCAGGTGTCATTGGAGAAAGGGGATCTGAGCGACGCCGAAAAAAAATTACGCCGCTGTTTGAAATTAGCGCCATTGCGATATGATATTTTTTATCAGTTGGGGATTATTGATTTCCTGAGAAAAAAATATGAACGGGCTGACTGGTACTTCAGTCTTTATTTGAAAAAATTACTGGAACCGGTTGAATCTCCGTCAACTTTACCCGGAGCCAACGTGGCGGATTTAACTATGACGGTTCTGGCGCGGTTGGGGGCGAATAAAATAAAATCGGTTGATTCTCTTTTCAGTCAGGCAATCGAACTAAATAATCAATACCCGCCGATCCTTAATGCCCAGGCCTATGGGGCTTACTTGAACAGAGATAAGAATAAGGCTATTTCGAAGCTCAAGGAAACCTTGACGTATGACTCCAAGAATACTTACGCTCGTCAAACTTTGTCGTTGATCCAGGAAATGGCAACTCAGGTGCTTTGGGTGGATACGTTTGACCGGCCTGACAGTATGGAAATCGGGCAGGGGTGGGAAGAAAGTGAACCGTACGGGATCGAGATCATGGTCAAGAATAAGGTATTAAGATTTGCCGGGACGCAGAAGATCAAGGATCAGGGTGTTACTAAATTGCTTCGCCAGGTTGATCGGGAT
>DAOWBV010000195.1 GCA_030633885.1 Planctomycetota bacterium | reverse complement strand
CTTTAATGACTTGAAAAACCGCCGGATCAAGGATACGGATTTTAATTGGGACCAGATGCTTTCTTTTACCGGCGAAACCGGCCCTTATTTGCAGTATACTCATGTGCGGTTGGTCAGTTTGCGGCGAAAGGCCGAGGCGGCCGGGATCAAGACGGCCGATCCGGACGCCGACGCGAAAACCGAATTGTTAAAACTACCGGCTGAGATCAGGCTGGTTAAAAAGTTTAACGATTTTTCGGAGGTGATCCAGCGGGCGGCCCGGGAATATGAACCGTCCGTGGTGACCAACTATCTGCTGGAAATGGCCAGCTTATTTAATCGTTATTATAGTGAGCATCGGATCATTTCCGATGATTCGGCCTTAAGCCAGGCCCGGTTGGGCCTGTGCCGGGGCCTGAAACATATTATGCATCACGGATTGTCTTTACTCGGTATTATTCCGCTGGAGGAAATGTGAGAACGAAACGTTTATTCCTTTACGGTCTGTTTATTATAATATTTCTAATGCTCCTGGCCGTGGGGACCCTGCATGTAGTTGCGACCCGGTTGGTGAACAAAGAACGGGTAGTCTCCGCTCTGGAGGATGCTTTTGACCGGCCGGTGATCATTGAAAGAATAAAATTCAACATTTTCAGCGGGGTCACGATTTATAATATTAAGATTCTCTCGAAAACAAACGGGCCGATTTTATTAAAAGCCGCCGAAGTAAAAATAAGTTACAATTTGGTGGAATTACTTGAGAGAAAAGAGGGCGAAACCGAAAAACTGGCATTGCGGGAAATAAAATTTATCGCGCCGGATCTGGATCTATCCCAATTGCCGCCCCAGGGGGAACGTCCGCCGCCGGATAAAAAGGTATCTTTGCCTCGGATCATTATCGAAGACGGCCGGTTATCCTTTACTCAGCCGTCTTTTTTTCGGGAAGGTTACATCCAGACGTTGGAAAAAGTTAATTTCAAGCTGTTACCTGTTTTTGAGGACCGCTACGTAATTGAAGGCCAGGCCGAAGCGGGTGTATTCGGGCGTTGGTACATTACCGGTAAATTTAACCTGGCGCACCAGACACTGCAACTGACCGCCTTAAGCAAAAATATAAACTTGGGTGAATCGTTCCGGGACCGGTTATCAGAACAGGTGAAAAGAGCCTGGAACCGCTATCAGCCGCAGGGCCAGGTGGCTCTGGGGGTTAATATTAATTATCAGGTTCACCGCGCCAAGCCGCTTGATTTTAATGTGATCATTGATTGCCAGGGGACTCAAATGACGTACCGGCCTTTTCCTTATCCGATCTCGAATATTCAGGGGCAGATCGAACTGCACGAAACCGGGTTGCTTCTGAAAGATCTGCAGGGACACAGCGGGTCCGCGATTGTTAAGATCGGCGGTCATTCCGACGGTTACGATAAAAATGCCGGGTTTAAGATTTTATTGGATATGCAGGATGTGAAATTTGACCAAAGACTTTACCGGGCATGCAACAAGAATATCCAAAATGTTTGGCAAGGAATTGATCCGAAAGGGTTAATTGACGTCAAGGGTGAAATTACCAGGCCGACCGGTCCGGATAAGAAAGTCGAATATTACTTGCGTTTATTTTGTAAAAAGAACCAGGCTAAAGTAAAAGTTTTTCCCTATCCTTTAACGGGAATTCAGGGTGAGCTGGAACTTAAAAAAAATAACAGTTTAGTCGTTGCTTTATCGGCTCAGAGGGAAAAGGTAAAAATAAAAATTAATGGTGTCTGGGAAAGCCTGAAAAAAGACGCCGGGTATCAGTTAAAAGTGGAAGCCGACGATCTGGAATTAAAGGATTTTGCTTTAAAAGAAGCTTTTAATCATCTGGTACCCGGGGGCGGCAAGTTGTGGGATGCCAATCAACCGGCCGGGCCGGTGAATTTGCGGTTGGATTTAAATAAACCAACCGGAGAAAAAAAACCGGTCAAAACCGACCTGGATATTATTTGTAAAGGGATCGATTTTAAATACAGTGATACCCTTTATCCTTTTTCCGGCGTGACCGGTGAGCTTAAATACGAGGCGACGGGAAACCCGAACGAGACGCCGGTTCTGATCCTGAAGTCGTTAAAAGCCCGGCACAAAAAAAGCCAATTCGATATTAAGGGAAAAATGCACTTTAACGATTCAATGGCTGGAGGTGACCCTTTCAAAAAATACGATCTCAATATTACCGCCACTGATGTCCCGATCGAAACGGCCACTAAAAATTTATTGCCTGATTCTCTGCGTGATTTTTTTAATGAAATGGATTTTGCCGGTTCGGTTGACCTGAAACCTTTGAAGTTAAACAAGACATTAATGAAAGCTGCTAACGAGTTAAAGAAAGCGGAATATCAGGTCAAGTATGACGCGCTGGTAAAATTACTGGATTGTTCGGCTGATCCCGGTATTTCTCTGGAGAATATGAATGGTGATGTGCGGGTTAAAGGGGTTAGTCAAGGGGAGCACTCTGACTCTAACGCGCAAGGAGTATTTAAATTAAATAATTTAAAGATAGCCGATAAGCTTTTTGAAGATTTGGCCATTACTTTAACGCAGGAAGACAATCGTTTCACTTTTTATAAGATTAAAGGAACCGCTTATAAAGGGATTGCTTCCGGATGGTTAACGATTAATTTGCCGGATTATAACTATAATGGGAGTATAGACATAAGGGGGGTTGACATAAAAGAATTAGCCCGGGATACTTTTATGGTCGGGAAAAATATTTCCGGTAAATTGGCCGTTGAACTTAAAGACTTTGAAGGGCTGGGAAAAGACCCCAAAACTTTAAAAGTTGATGGCGGGCGAATTTATATTACTGATGCCCAATTATGGGAGGTGCCGGTATTTTTGAGTATGTGGAATACTCTTTCTTTGGTAAAAAAATCTGTATTTGAAGAGGGGGAAATAAAATTTAAGATCGAAGATGAAACTGTTAAAATAAGGCGGATTAAATTCACCAGCGATCCGGTCGCTTTAAAAGGTTCCGGGGAATTGAAATTTGACGGAACGATTGATCTGAAACTTAAACCTAAATTTTCCTCGTCGTTCCTTGGTGCTATTAATTTGATTATTCCGTCTATAGCGATTAAAGGGACTTTTAAGGATCCAGAAACCAAAAAGACAGAATAACCATGAAGTTGAAACTTGCCAAAACGGCCGGGTTTTGCTGGGGTGTCAAAAGAGCCTTGGAATTGGTCCTGAAGACCGGTCGGGGCACCAAAGGTAAGGTCTATACTTTCGGGCCCTTGATCCATAATGAACATGTGGTTAATTTACTGACCAGTAAAGGGATCAAG
>DAOWBV010000097.1 GCA_030633885.1 Planctomycetota bacterium | reverse complement strand
TATGCTTGCGTCGTTTTTTCTGTAATTCGCGCTGGACAGACAACGCGGCGTTGACTTCCGCCTTAGTCACAAAACCCATTCGCACGGTCACTTCGCCAAAAAGTTCGCGCGGCGGTTTGATAGCGTGCTTGAACGGATAAATATCGCTTTTTTTAAGCGGTTTCTTTTTTTTTCTACCCGGCCGGCCTTTACTCTTTTTCGCCTTCATCAATAATCTTTCTTACTTTTTCAATCGACGTCGCATGAAGTTTAACATAATTTCCGGAATATCCAAAGGTTTTATCGGATCACGCACCATGGAAATACGAATACAGTTCGGATCGCCGAAAGGACCGCCCGGCGCGACCAGCACTCCGGTCTGCCGGACCAGATCATCGGCAAACTCGGTCGCCGACCCCCAACGGTCGATATCAATGATCTCCAACCAGAGGTATAAAGGCAATTCCGGCGGCCCGTATTTGAATTTGATTAACTTTGCCTTTTCCAGTTTCAACAAACCTTTAACAAATTCTTTGGCCCACCGTTTAAAAGTATCGATATTCTTTTTGATATCACGCCGGACCAGATCCATCTCATCAAAATATGGCCGCATAGCATACTGAGTGATCGTATTCGCGCCCAAATATTTGGAAAATAATATCCGGATCGCTTCCGGTGTCTGCTTAGCTAATGTTTGCAAAGCCGGATCACGCGGGATATGGAGCACCATCCAGCCGCCATGAAAACCAGTCCCCAAAATCTTATCGATCCCTCCCAAAAGGATCAGAGGCACCTTATATTTCTTGGATATCTGGATAAAATCCACCTGACGCCGGGGATCGATAAACTCCCGATAAATATCATCCACGACCATAAAGATCGCCTGGCCATTTTTCTTCCGGACATCGCTTAAAATCCGGGCTGTTTTTTCAACCGTTTCCCTGGTCAGGGCCTTGCCGGTCGGGTTATCGGCCGTGATCAGCACGATTGCTTGAGTGCCGGGATTAATCTTTTCCTTGATCTCCTCCAAACAGGGCTGTCCACATCGGGGACCATCAAGGTAACGATCAACCAATGTTAAAGCCACCCCGTGTTCCAACAACAATCCGCTCCAGGGCGGATAAACCGGGTTCACCAGCATTACATTATGCCAGGGTTGACCGACCCGGACACATTGCCTGATATTGGCCCGGCTCGTCGGGATCCGGGCGAATAAACGCGAGAGAAAAACAATTGACTCCGAAACTCCGTTAACGATAAAAACGTCCGAATCCGTCACCCCGTAATAACGGGCAACACTTTTGATCAACCTCGGGTCACCGGCAGAAAAAGTATAACAGATCCGTTCGGATTCGATACACTTATGGACCGCCTCCTTAATCAATGACGGCACAATAATATCTTTTTCTAAATGAGTATCTCCGATATTAAGAAAAATCACTCCGTGTGAAATATCATTATGCTTGAATTTCGCGTTGGCCTGCTTCAATTTCTTCCCGGTTACGATTGCCGGGTTACCCCGCAAAGTCCAGTAACGCGAGGCATCAATACTGGGATTAAAGATCCAATCGGGCTTTTTTTTGGCTTTCATTTTCTTCGGTTCCTCGTTAAAATAATTATTTTTCAACCACGGTTTTAAAATAGGCCCAGGTTTTTTTCAGGCCAGCGTGGCGGTCGATCTTCGGTTGCCAACCCAATAACTTTTTGGCCCGGCTGATATCCGGTTCCCGGACCTTAGGATCGTTTTGGGGTAAAGGCAGGAATTTAAGCTCACTTTGACTGCCCACCAACTCAATCACTTCTTCCGCGATCGCCTTAACAGTGATCTCCTCCCGATTACCCAGGTTAACCGGATCAGACTCTTTTGAATCAAGCAATTTAGCCAGTCCCTCAACCATATCATCAATATAACAAAAACTTCTGGTCTGGGAACCGTCGCCAAAAACCGTGACCGGTTTACCCTGGATGGCTTGGCTGAAAAAATTCGGTAAGGCCCGGCCATCGCTCACTCTCATTTGCGGTCCGTAAGTATTAAATATCCGCGCGATGCGGGTATCCACACCATGATAACGGTGATAGGCCATGGTCATGGCCTCGGCAAACCGTTTGGCCTCATCATAAACCCCGCGCGGTCCGACCGGATTAACGTGTCCCCAATAAGATTCCGGTTGGGGATGGATCTGGGGATCACCGTAAACTTCAGACGTTGAAGCCAACAAAAATCTGGCCCCTTTGGCCTTGGCCAACCCTAACGCTTTGTGCGTGCCGAGCGAACCGACCTTTAAAGTCTGGATCGGATATTCCAGATAATCCTTCGGGCTGGCCGGGGAAGCAAAGTGCAGAATCGCGTCGACTTTACCCGGAATATCAATAAATTCCGTTACATTCTGACGAATGAATTTAAAGTTTTTATTCTTCAGGAATGGCTTAATGTTTTCTTCGCGACCGGTGATGAAATTATCAAGACAGGTAACGATCTGTCCCTGTTCGAGAAAGTATTCGCAAAGGTGGGAACCAATAAAACCAGCCCCGCCGGTGATCACGATTTTCATTGATTTTTTTCTCCGATCATCTCCGCGGTTTTCACTACACAATAATATCATTATTATATCGATAAATACTGTCCCGTCAATAAAAAACGACAAAAACAAAAATTATAAGCTAATAACCATATTGACATTTTTTTTCACACTGTCCGATTTTTTGTTGACAAAATTCGTCACATTAGTTAGAATGTCACTTTATTAGATGTATAAGCCAATATAAACGTTAAAAGTTGGCATGCTTTTTGCTTTATGTCTTACTGGATTTGAAATTTTGAACAGCGCGATCAAACCTTGGGAGGAGGTGAAGGAGAGAGAGGGTGAGGTTGCGGGTAATGTAATTTTTATTTTTTAATGGAGGAAAGAAATATGTGGAAACGTAAAGAAGGTTTTACGTTGATTGAATTAATGATCGTGGTCGCCATCATCGCGATTATCGCGGCGATTGCTATTCCGAACCTGCTGTCTTCGCGTATTGCCGCGAACGAAACATCGGCCCTGAGCGGATTAAGAACCCTTCTGGGTACCGAAGCTACCTGGCGTCAAGGTGATTATGACCGTAACGGCACCAAAGATTACTGGACCTACGATGTTGCCGGTTTCCACCGGATGTTGCGTGCTGATGCCACTACTTTAGTAGCCGCCATCGATATATCTTTTGCTACAGCTGATATGTTTGAACATGCTGATAATGTTTTTGGCGCGACTTTCACCCAGGATTGGAGCACCGCCGCTCCTGTCATTACCACCACGGCAAAATCCGGTTATCGGTACCGGACAATGGGTTCCGGTCTGGCAATAGGTGGCGCTGGCTTGAGCACCAACACCGTTGGTACAACTTCGGTGGCCGCTTGCAATTCAAACCTGTTTCGTTTTATGTCCGCGCCGGATGTTTATCCCAACAGCGGAATCCGTACTTTTATGGTCTCCGAAGGTGGCACCGTTTATTCGATTGATACCGGTTCTAATACCAGAAAATGGGAAGTAGAAGCAGCTGGTGATTTTGACTGGCCCGCAGCTGGACAGAACCCAATCAATATTACCCACGCCGGAGCCAGCGCCAACTGGGGCGTAGCTGACTAATAAAAACAACTGGTTTAGTTAACAAAAAAGGCGGTTGGTTCAAAAGCTAACCGCCTTTTTTACTTTTATTTCCATTAACAAAATGAAACTCCCCTCAGTAAGCTGCGGGGCATTAAACCAATATTTTATAAATTAATCCGGACCCTGTAATATTATTATTTCAAATCAAAAGGAAAAATACATGAAACGTAAAGAAGGTTTTACGTTGATTGAATTGATGATCGTGGTGGCGATCATCGCGATCATTGCGGCGATTGCTATTCCGAACCTGCTTTCATCCAGAATCTCGGCTAATGAAGCATCAGCCGTGTCTGGCTTAAGAACCCTTTTGAGCGCCGAAGCCACCTGGCGCCAGGGTGACTATGACCGGAATGGTAAAAAAGATTACTGGACCTACGATGTTTCCGGTTTACACCGGATGTTACGTGCTGATGGCATTACTTTAGCGGCCGCCATCGATATATCTTTTGCTACAGCTGATATGTATGAACATGCTGATAATGTTTTTGGCGCAAATTACACCCAGGATTGGAGCACCGCCGCTCCTGTCATTACCACGGTGGCAAAATCTGGTTACCGGTACCGAACAATGGGTAACACCCTGGCAACAGGTGGAGCTGGTCTCAGTATCAACCTCGTGAGTGGTGTGGCGGCCTGCAATGCAAACCTGTTCTCTTTTATGGCCGCGCCCAACCTATACCCGAACAGCGGCCTCCGGAGTTTTATTGTCTCGCAAAACGGGACGACTTACGCAGTTGAAGCGGGCGGTAACTCGAATGCGATCAAATGGGACGTGGGTCCGCTTGATGGTACTTATACCTTCCCGGCTACCGGGATTGATCCGGCCACGATCACCCATCCTGATGTCGGAACTAACTGGAACGTGGCGGACTAAAAAAAAATGGTTACTGGCTGGTTAAACGGTGCAGTTGAAGATAGGTATCGGTCAACGAATCATTAAGCATCTGCTTATCCGGCCCTCCACGCGGACCCTGAAGTTCCCGGGCCAGCATAAAATGAGTCAGGGCCAACAATAAATAATCCTGCGCTTTATCCTTTTTTTCCCTCAGCACTTCTTCAATCGCACTGCTGATCTTCGACCGCCCTTCCTTCAACTGAAAATTAGGATCGAGGACCATAAAATTTTTCTCAATGACCTCATCCAGTGATTTCAACCGTAATTCTTCATTCGGCAGATTTTTTGCGCCCGGCTCTTCCGAAAGCAACGAATATTTTTCGATCTTTTTCCTCACTTCCTTGAAATGCCGCGAATCGTTCTTGAACTTCCAGGTAAAATCTTCCGTCCGGCCGGCATAACTCACCGAACTGGCCACGGTATCCAACGACCAGTAAACATCCTTTAACTTCTGCCGACACATTTTTTTCAGTTCGGCCACGTCGGCATTTTTTTTCTTCGGGTCCAACCGGTCAGATCTCAGCCAGGCGGATAAATAAAAATTCTTAGCGATCTTATATAAAGTGTACCGGCGTAATTTATCGACAAAAGTTTCCGGCACCCGCTTTTTCAATTCGACCGGCACGGTTTCAAATTTCTGACTGGCCCGCCGGACCAAAAAATCAGCCACGATCACATCCTTTTCCACCAGTAACCAGGATTCCAGCTTAGCCATATCCAAATTCTTCAGTTCCCCGTCAACTATTTTCACCTGCTGAAATGATCGGTCCAGAAAATCAACGGCCGGTTCGGATTCGTTTATTAGATTTCCCAGGGTTCGGCATTTAACCTGGACGGATTGCTCAGAATTATGCCAGATCGCTGTTCCGTCAATCAGATAAAGCTGATCGAATACCACCGCCCGCAACAATTGACCGTAGTGATTATGTTCAATAAATTTTAATTTATCCAGAGAGCGGGAGTATTCAATAATACTCCGGGAATGCCTTTTATGTCGATAATAATGCTGGGCTTTATCGAAATGCTTCCGGGCCAATTCGTAATGGGTCGAACAAGCGGTTGTCAGTAATATTAAAACAACAAAAATAAATTTCTTGCGCATGGATTTTTCTACCCTATTTTTTATCTGTTTTATATAACACATTACTTTGACGTCGTCAACGATTTTTCAGACAAACATTTTCCTTGAAAAAAATCGCATTTTTACTATCATATGATTTTACGAGCTGGAGAAATAATGTTAAACCGAAAACTCGGCATCATCGACCTGACCAAAAATAAAATCCAGGCAGAAGAAATCCCGGACTCCCTGCGTAAAAAACTTCTGGGGGGCCGTGGCCTTAATATTTATTATCTGAATAAATACTTGAAGTCCGGCGTCGACCCCCTTTCTCCGGATAACGTCCTGATCTTCGGAACCGGCCTGCTTACCGGCACCCTCACCCCGTCCTCCAGCCGTTTTAATATCACCGCGAAATCACCGGAAACCGGTTTCCTGGGTGACGCGAATTGCGGCGGGTTCTTCGCTCCGGAATTACGCTACGCCGGCTTTGACCGGCTGATCATTCTGGGTAAAGCAAAAAAACCATCTTACTTATATGTTCATGACGGTCGAATCGAGATCCGGGACGCTCAGAAATACTGGGGCATGGAAACTTATGAGATCCAGCAGGCCTTACGGTCAGACCTTGGCCCTTGCGAAAGCGCCGTTTGCGGCGTGGCCGGAGAAAAAATGGTCCGCTTCGCCTGTATCCGCACCGGGGTCAAGAACGCCGCCGGCCGCTGCGGTCTGGGCGCGGTCATGGGCTCTAAAAATTTAAAAGCCGTTGTGGCCAGCGGCCAGATCGGCATCAAAATAAAACATCCTGATAAAATGCAGAAAGTTGTCGAGGATATAAAAAAATATCTCTTCTCATCAAAAATAACACCTATCCTCGGCAAGCTCGGCACCCCGCTTTTGTACGAAGTCAGTAACGCCATCGGCGCGATCCGGACCAAGAACAGTCAATTAAACGCCTGGTCGGATTCACTCAACGCCGAAGAAATAGAAAAACACGTGGAGAAAATGGTCTCCTGCTCTTCTTGCATGATGCACTGCCGCCACAGAAATATTTATGGTGGAGAAGGCCCGGAATACACGGCGGTGGGCATGTTCGGCGCTAATATCGGTATCGAGGATCCGGTTCATGTTATCAAACTCAATAACCTGGCCAACGAACTGGGACTGGATATCTCTTCCAGCGGCACGATCCTCGCCTGGGCCTTTGAATTATACGAACGCGGCCTGATCGACAAAGAAAAAACCGGCGGACTGGAACTGAAGTTCGGTGATTTCGAACTGGCTAAAAAACTTTTACGCATGATCGCCCACCGGGAAGGATTCGGTAACACCCTGGCCGAAAGCACCCAGGCAGTCAAGATATTCGGTGAAAAATCGCGTGATTATCTAATCGCGGTGAAAGGTCTACCTCAAAGCGACCCGCACGATGTCCGATACATCAAGGCCTTTGCTCTGGGCATTGCTACCGCTTCACGGGGCGCGGATCATTTACGCAGTCGGCCAACCCTGGAAGTATTTTCCAAACTACCGCCTGAAGTACGCGAACGAATATACGGCACAAAAATACAGGACCCGACCGTTCTGGATGAAAAGGAAAAAGCAGTCTATTTTTCCGACCATATCTTCGCAACGATTGATTCTCTCGGTATCTGTAAATTCATCTGTCACGGTTTTAACAGCCCTAACTTTCTCGGTTATTCCCATTTTAAAGATCTGATCGCTGTCGCTACCGGCTGGGAGTTAAAAGAAAAAGATCTGGCTGAGATCGGCCGACGGGTGATCGATCTGGAACGAATGTTCAATACCCGGGAAGGGCTGACTAAAGAAGATGACACCCTGCCGAAAAGATATTTTGACGACCCCATGCCGCTAAAAATATCCAAAGGGCACCACGTGGACCGGATCCAATTTGCCGCCGCCCGGGGCCGTTATTACCAGATGCATGACTGGACGGACGAAGGAATGCTGAAACCGGAAC
>DAOWBV010000102.1 GCA_030633885.1 Planctomycetota bacterium | reverse complement strand
TATGGGTGGCGGCATGGGTATGCCTGGAATGGATGGTGGCATGGGTATGCCCGGTATGGGTGGTGGTATGCCAATGGGTGGTATGGGTGGCATGCCGGGAATGTAGCAGGGCTTGCACTGCTACCCAGCATATTTTAAATAAGGTTACGGTAGGTTACAAAAAGTTACCTGAAGTTACAACAGGTTGCTGGGAAGTAACATCTTGTAACCTTAAGTAACTTTTGTAACTTTTATGTAACATCAGGAGGACTTATGCCTAAACAATTAATGTTCGACAGCGAAGCTCAACAGAAGATTCTTAAAGGGGTCAAGGTGATGGCCGATACCATGCGTTTGACCCTGGGTCCGACCGGTCGCAATGTGATTCTGGGAAAAAGTTTTGGGGCACCGGAATCAGTCAAAGACGGAAGCGATATTTCCAAAGAGATCGAACTGCCTGACCCTTTTGAAAATATGGGGGCCAAAATGGTCGCGGAAGCGGCTTCCAAAACATCCGATGTGGTCGGTGACGGCACGACCACCGCGGCTTTGCTGACTAAATCATTTTACGAGGAGGGTTTAAAATACCTGACCGCCGGGGTTAATCCCGTGCTGATCAAAAAAGGGATCGATCGGGCCGTGAAGACCGTGGTCGATGAACTGAAAAAAATGAGCCAGCCGGTGAAAGATAAATCAGATTATCAACGGGTGGCGATGATCTCGGCTAATCACGATGAGTTGATTGGTCGGCTGGTGGCCGAAGCGATGGATAAGGTCGGCGCCGAAGGCGTGGTGACGGTCGAAGAAGGTCACGGACTGGAATCGACTCTGGAATTAACGGACGGCTTGCAGTTTGACCAGGGTTACATGTCTCCTTATTTTATCAATGAAACCGATACTTTGACCTGCGCGCTTAATGACGCTTACATTTTGATCTATGAAAAAAAGATATCAAACGTTCAGGAATTAGTGCCGCTGTTGGAATCCGTTTTGCATGCCGGACGGCCGTTGCTGATCATTGCCGAAGAAGTGGAAGGTGAAGCGTTGACCGCTTTGATTATTAATAAATTGCAAGGGACCTTGAAAGTTGCCGCGGTCAAGGCGCCGGCCTTTGGGGATCGGAAAAAAGCCATGCTGGAAGATATTGCTATTCTGACCGGCGGGCAGATGATCTCTGAAGAGCTGGGCGAAAAACTGGAAAACGTGACCATTAAAGATTTGGGTCAAGCCAAAACCGTTCGGATCGATAAAGACAATACGACCATTATCCAGGGGAAAGGCGACAAGAAAAAAATCAAGGCCCGGATCCAGCAGTTACGGAACCAGATCAAACAGATAACTTCCGATTACGACCGCGAAAAACTGGAGGAAAGGCTGGCCAAGTTAAGCGGCGGCGTGGCCATCATCAAAGTCGGCGCTCCGGTCGAATCAGTTTTAAAAGAGAAAAAAAGTCTGGTTAATAACGCGGTTCATTCGGCCCAGGCGGCCCGGGATGAGGGTATTCTGGCCGGCGGTGGCGCGGCTTATCTTAAAGTTATTCCGGCGTTGAACAAATTGTTGAAGACCACGACCGATGAAAACGAAAAATTCGGGATTAAGATCGTGACCCGGGTCATGGAAACACCGTTGCGGCAGATCGCCGCCAATGCCGGTCATGACGGAGGTATTATTGTTGATGAACTGAAAGAAAAAAAGGAAGCCCACTTCGGATTTGACGTGGTCACCGGGCAGTTTGTCGATATGCTTAAAACCGGAATCGTTGACCCGGCTAAATTCTTGCGGGTGGCCCTGCAGAACGCGGCCAGTGTCGCCGGCCTGATGCTGACTTCCCGGACCTTGCTTACTGATTTGAAAGAGGAAAAAAAGAAAATTCAGGGAAGCGTGCGGTAAATACGGTGATCAGTAGTCGGTATTGAAAAATAAAAATTTATGCGTGATTATTACGAAGTTCTGGGTGTGTCCAAAAGTGCTTCTGCGGAAGAGATCAAAAAAGCTTTCCGTAAACAGGCCTTGAAATATCATCCGGACCGCGGCGAAGGCGATCAAAAAGAGAACGAACAGAAATTCAAAGAAGCGGCCGAAGCCTATGAGGTTTTAAGCGATGGCGATAAACGGGCCAGTTATGATCGCTTCGGGCATGCCGGATTAAAGGGTTTTACTAGCCGCGGGTTCTCCGGATTCGAAGATATCTTTGAGACCTTCGGCGATATTTTTTCCGGTGATAGTATTTTTGACGGCCTGTTCGGCGGTTCTGGTCGGGGCGGCCGGCGTCGTCAACGAGGTGTTCATTTAAGGGTCGAGGTGACGATCCCGTTTAAAGAGGCGGCGTTAGGGACGAGTAAGAAGATCAATCTGAAACGAAACGAGATCTGTCCGGTCTGCTCCGGCTCGGGGGCCAAAGATAAAGATTCTATCGTTACCTGTCAGACTTGCGGCGGGCACGGCGTGGTTATTCAGGGCCATAGTATTTTTCGTATCCAATCAACCTGTCCTCATTGTCGGGGTGAAGGGAAAATGGTCAAAAAAACCTGCAAGAATTGTCACGGGGCCGGACGCGAGAAAAAAGAAAAAGAGATCACGGTCAAAATACCGGCCGGCATCGAAGATGGGACGCGGTTGCGTCTGGGCGACGAAGGGGAACATTCGTCGGATGGTTCGGTTCGGGGCGATCTTTATTGTGACATTTTCGTGGCGCCGCATGATATTTTCCAGCGTTATGGGCCTGACATTGCTTGTGAACTGCCGGTTTCTTTTGTTCAGGCGGCCCTGGGCAGTGAAGTGGAGATCTCGACCCTGAATGGGGCGGTTCCGTTAAAGATACCGAAAGGAACTCAGAGCGGTCAGATCCTGCGGATAAAAAAACAGGGCTTTCATGAATTGCATAGTCGTCACCGGGGTGATTTACTGGTTCGGATAATGGTTGATGTGCCGCCCAAATCGTCCCGGGAACAGGAAAAACTTTTAAAAGAGTTTGCGAAAACACAGGATTTCGGTAAAATAAATATTATTCGGAAAGTAAAATAGTCAGATATAGTGTACACCAGATTGTCTCAATCTGGTGTTGTTATAGCCGAGGGTGAGACAACCTCGGCTACTTCCTATAGGCTCAATATTATGTCGAAAAAGAAAAAACCTCAAAAAATAGATCAGTCAGGCAAACCGGTTAACGAAGAGGTTTGTGAATCTTTGGGGCTTGATGATTTGTCGATTCCCAAAGAATTACAGGCGGAAATAGATAACTTAAAAAAAATAGCGCGGGAACGGGATGAATTCCGCGATTCTTTGCAGCGGCTCCAGGCCGATTTTGATAATTATCAAAAACGGGTCAAAAGAGATAAGACCTGCTGGGAGCAGTACAAAGACGAAGACTTGCTCAAGGGATTATTGCCGGCTTTTGATAATCTGGATCGGACCACCCAGATCAAATGCGAATCCGAAGACGCTGTTTGCCTCAAGGAAGGGGTCGACCTGATCAAACGGGAGATCAGGCGGGTTTTAGAACAGCAGGGCGTTTCCGGGATCAAGACGTTAGGTGAACAATTTGACCCGGCCCGCCATGAAGCGGTCGAAGGGGTGGCCACGGATGATCAGCCGGCCGGGACGATCCTGGAAGAAGTCCGCAGTGGTTTTATGTTGCATGACCGGGTTTTGCGGCCGGCGCAGGTCAAAGTAGCGGTCGAGCCCAAACAATCATCGGTTGACGAAACGAAGGAAAAGGAAGCTTAACCCATGCCGACTTACGATTACGAATGCCAGAAATGTTTTCATTCTTTTGAAAAATGGCAATCGATCAAGGACCCCCTTTTAAAAAAATGTCCGAAATGTAAACGATCCACGCTGAAAAGATTGATCGGGGCCGGCGGGGGCCTGATTTTCAAAGGTTCCGGTTTTTATATTACCGATTATGTCCGGAAGGGTGATAATGGGGACGGTAAAAAAACGGATTCGAAAACTGAAACTAAACCCAAAACGGAATCGTCCACGCCGAAGAAAACAGAAAATAAAGAGAAAAAAGTATTGACAGGCAAATCAAAATCTGATAAAAATAATCAAAATTAATTAAGGGGATCTATGCCCCGCCACTAAAAGTGGCGAGGTGTTAATTCGCTACCCCACACCCGTGTGGGTAGCTCTTAAAGGAGAAAACATGAGGGAATTAAGAGGTGATTTCAGGGACATTTTTAACGGGTTTTCGGTCGCCCTGGACCTAAAAAAATTATTTGCCGGTTTCATCGGATTGACTTTTACTTTTCTGATCGTTGGCGCCCTACCGTTTTTTATCGGTTCCCATTTGACCCAGGGGGCGGTCATGGGTAAACTGATGAATAAAAATTACGTTTGTATTCATGAGGTTTACGTTCAAGCCTGGCAGGCGATATTTGCACTGCCCTGGTGGGGTTGGTTGGGGATTATGTCCGGTTTATACGTGATGCTCATGGTTGTTTGGGCTTATTTTGGCGGTATGATCAGCCGGATCGCGGCGGTCAACCTGACCAAAGACGAAGGTCTCGAATTCTCCAAGGCCCTTTCTTTCGCCGGCAAAAAATACCTGGCTTATTTTTCGCCCTGGATCATTTGCGCGCTGGGTTTTCTTTTCTTTTTCCTCTGCAATTATGTCGGTGGTTGGGTTGGCCGAATTCCGGTGGTGGGTGAATTATTAATAGCGATCTTTTTACCCTTTGCTATTCTTTCCGGTTTTATCATGGTTTTTATCATTATCGGGTTTATTTTCGGAGCGTCTTTCTTCTGCTCGACCATCAGTGTCGAAGGCAGTGATAGTTTTGACGCCATCAGCCGGAGCTTTTCTTATTTGTATTCCCGTCCCTGGCATTATATTTTTTATAACTTAGTTGCCTGTGTTTATGGCGCGGTGACCACCGTTTTTGTCTGGATTTTCGGGTTGCTAATGATCGGTGTGGCCTTGTGGGCCGGACAGCTGGGCATGGGGACGAAATTTAATGAGATGATCGGTGTGCTTCATCTGGATAAAGTTATTTTTACCCACGGGGTACCGCCGCCACCCGGCCAGGAAGTTTCCGGTACGGTGCTGGTGGCCGGTTATATTTTTGGAGTTTGGCTGGTGATCGTGGTCGGACTTCTGATTTCTTATATGGTTTCATATAAGATCTCATCGCAGACGATCATTTATCTGTTACTCAGAAAAAAAGTCGATGACATTGACGTTAAAGAAATCTATGAGGAAACAGAAGACGAAGAAGAACTACCGGATGTTGATTCGGCTGAAACTGAAAAGGAAAAGAAAGAAGGATAACTACTATGTCCTGGATATGTGACATTTGCGGTAAAACGAGATCCGTTGGCAATCAGATCGTCCGTCGTGGTTTGGCCAAGAAAAAAGGCGGCGTTGGTAAAAAGATCAGCGGTATTTCCAAAAGAGTTTTCAAGCCTAATCTGCAAAAGATCCGGGTGGTGGTCGACGGTCGGACCCGCCGGCTGAAAGTCTGTACCGGCTGCATTCAGGCCGGCAAGATCACCAAACCCACCCCGACCCACCTGACGATTAATTAATCTTACTTTCAACCAACTAACTTGCCCGGTAATTTTACCGGGTAAAGTCTTTCCTTTTAACGCTTCCCCGTTTCGACAAAGAATTTACTGAGATCTTTCTCCGCCTAAGGCGGATCAGGGTGACCCTTCGAATAATTTTGATTATTTTCCGGGGGGTCATTTAATTTGAAAGAATCAGTGGAGATAGTATAATAAATACTATCGATAAAGAGATAAAATATGCTCCGAAAAAAAATCGTTAAACTAATTAAAGACCAGGTCGATCTGACGGCCGATGAGATCGAATCGCTTTTGGAAAAACCGTCTGATGGGGGTAAAGGCGATTACGCGTTGGCTTGTTTCAAACTGGCTAAAAAATTAAAAAAGGCGCCGACGAAGATCGCCGTGGAGCTGGCCGCCAGGTTAAAACCGACCGGTTTGATCCGCGAGATCAAATCGGTTGCCGGGTACATTAATTTTTTTGTCGACCCGGATAAATTGGTTCCCCTGGTCATGGATGAGATTTTAAAAGCCGGCGATCAATATGGCCGGTCGGATGTCGGTCAAGGGAAAACTGTAGTGATCGATTACTCATCGCCCAATATCGCTAAGCCTTTTGGTATTGGACACTTACGATCAACGGTCATCGGTCATTCTCTTTACAAAATATATACGGCGTTGGGTTATCGGTGTGTGGGGATCAATCATTTGGGTGATTGGGGAACCCAATTCGGCAAGTTGATCGAGGCCTTTAAGCAATGGGGTGATTCGTCGGATAAAGATTTAACGGTCAGTGATCTCAATAATCTTTACATAAAATTTCATGAAGCCGGTCAATCCGATTATTCTCTGAAAGAAAAAGCCCGGCAGTGGTTTAAAAAATTGGAAGACGGCGATCCGGAGACTACCCGTCTCTGGAGCCGGTTTCGTGAGATCAGCATAAAAGAATTCGAACGAGTTTACCGTTTGTTGGGTGTGCAATTTGATCATTATCAAGGGGAAGCTTTTTATAATAAGTTTGTCGAAAAAACAGTTCAGCAGTTGGATCAAAAAGGCCTTTTGAAATTAAGCGCCGGAGCTTACATTGTTGATCTGAAAAAATACGACCTGCCGCCGTGTTTGATCAAAAAAAAGGATGAGGCGGCGCTTTACGCCACCCGGGATATCGCGGCGGCCATCCATCGGGCTGAAACTTATCAGTTTCATAAGCTGATTTACGTGGTTGGTTCCGACCAGAAACTTCATTTTCGACAGTTTTTTAAAGTATTGGAATTAATGGGCTATGATTGGGTCAGGAATTGCGTCCACGTTGATTTCGGGTTGGTTCGTTTTAAAGGGGCCAAGATGTCGACCCGTAAGGGACAGACTATTTTACTGGAAGATGTTCTGAATAAAACTATTGAGTTATCCCGGAAAGTAATGGCTGATCGCGTACCGGAATTAAAAGATAAGGTGACGTCCGGTCAGGCGGAATCCATTACGCGGGAGGTCGGTATCGGCGCGGTGATCTTTAATGACTTGAAAAACCGCCGGATCAAGGATACGGATTTTAATTGGGACCAGATGCTTTCTTTTACCGGCGAAACCGGCCCTTATTTGCAGTATACCCATGTGCGGTTGGTCAGTTTGCGGCGAAAGGCCGAGGCGGCCGGGATCAAGACGGCCGATCCGGACGCCGGCGCGAAAACCGAATTGTTAAAACTACCGGCTGAGATCAGGCTGGTTAAAAAATTTAACGATTTTTCGGAGGTGATCCAGCGGGCGGCCCGGGAATATGAACCGTCCGTGGTGACTAACTATCTGCTGGAAATGGCCAGCTTATTTAATCGTTATTATAGTGAGCATCGGATCATTTCCGATGATTCGGCCTTAAGCCAGGCCCGGTTGGGCCTGTGCCGGGGCCTGAAACATATTATGCATC
>DAOWBV010000076.1 GCA_030633885.1 Planctomycetota bacterium | reverse complement strand
CCCAGACCTCGGCCAGAGCCGTAAAAATATAAGGAAAACGAATGAGACGAAAATAAGAAAACAACATCATATAAATCTTAATCCACTGATTCCACTGACTTTATAACCGGTGTCATCCCGGCCGGAGTGAATCAGTACTCGATCACGTCATTAAGGTTGGAAAGGCTGACAATAAAAGAGGTCCGGACGACTACGTGCTGCCGGTTTTTTTTGATACCGGATTTTTTGGTATTAATAATATATTGTTCTTTGGTTGAAGAACTTTCCTGATGGTCGTGGATATCAACGTCGCTTAAAGTAATGATATGTTCGGTCGCATCGACCAGTTTCCCCAGATAAACGTAAGAACTATTGGTATCGACAACGACATTCTGGCCGATAAAATCGTTCCAGATCTCAAGGTCGTTTTTGTTCATTTCATTTAAAATCTCCAGATATTATAGAAAACGTCGTTATAGGTAGCCAGCAATAACAGACTTAACAACATAGCCAAACCGATGTATTGAGAAATTATTTGAACTTTGACGCTGATCGGAGAACCTTTGATCTTTTCTATGACCGTAAATAAGATCCCGCCCCCGTCTAGAATGGGGATCGGCAACAAATTCAAAATAGCCAGGTTAATACTGAAAAGGGCCAGGATCCAAAGAAACCGCGAGACCCCGCTTTCAACGATCTTGTAAGAAAAATATGCGATCCCAACCGGCCCGGAAACCCCTCTTTTTAATGCGCCCCTCTCTTTCTTACTAAATACTTTTTTGAACAACTTGAATGTCAAAACGGTCAAATCCAATGTTTCTTTAACCCCGGCCGCAATCGCTTTATGAATCTTGGTCAATGGATATTTCTGGAGCCTCATTTTAGGATTTAAAATCGACCCAATCCCAATCCCTCCTTGTTTTTTCAGCCGGGGCTCAACATTCAGAATATGCCGGGATCCATTTCTTTCTATTTCCAGTTCAAGTTGCTTAAGTTTTTTTATTGTCATGATCGGTTGAATTTCAAGCAAAGAATTAATTTTCATACCGTTCACCTTAAGCACTTCATCGCCTGTCTGAAGACCGGCCTCGTCCAGAGGAGAACCTGAAGTCACCTCACCGACAATCGCCGTAAGCTCTATCTGAAAATAACCTAACCCATTGTCATCCTGTTCCGGTATAACCGAAGGAAGAACTGTCTCTTGCCCGTGTCGTTCCACCACAACCTTAAGTGACTGTTCCGGATTAGCCTGAACAACTGCTACTAACTGCCGCCAGGAAACAATAGACTGGTCATTAATCCGAACAATTTTATCGCCATCTTTCATGCCGCCTTTATCCGCCGGTCCATTAGGCGCCACTTTCAAGATCGGCGTTAACATATTTTCATCTATCTCTAAATCATAATAATCAGTCAAGACGGGCGTGATCTGATAACTGACCATTGTTTTATCCGAATGCCGAATATCAAAATTAAGCTTCTGTCCGGGATTATCGCGTATTTTTTTCAAGTCGGCCGAAGAATAAACCCGGTCATCATTAATGGCCATGATCTCATCTCCGACTTTCAACCCGGCCCGGGCCGCCGGAGAATCTTTTTCAACTTGAACAATAATATTAGCTCTCACCTGAATACCAAAAGTTTGTTCTTTGATCCCGCGACTGACCAGAGACAAAATAACTTCCTGTCCGTCTCTTAAAACGGCTACCGGTACCGCTGTCCCGGCTTGAACACTTATGATTTTGGTACGATATTTATCCATGGTCTTGATCGGCACCTGATCAACACTGACAATAATATCGCCCGGTTTCATCCCAGCCTGAGCTTCAGCCGAACCGGGCATGACCTGACCGACGCTGGGATAGGGAAAATCGATCCCCAGTAAATAGACACCGATACAGAGAGGAAAAGCAAAAAGAAAATTCATGAGCGCCCCGGCCGCGAAGACTTTGATCCGGGTCAAGGGCGGTTTGGAAATAAACTCATATGGCGCGCCGGTGCTTTCTTCGGAAAGGTGACTTTCGCCGGCCATTTTTACGTAACCACCCAGCGGGATCCAACTTAACCGGTATTCGGTCTCGCCTTTTCGAAACTTAAAAATTGCCTGACCGAAACCCAGCGAAAAAACCTCCACTTTGATCCGGGCCCACTTGGCAACAATAAAATGGCCGAACTCGTGAACAAAGATCAAAAGGCCCACGCCGACAAGGATCATAAAAATGCGTAAAATTACCATTAAGATGTCTAATATTGACATATACCTCCTACCACTTGCCGATAATAACTTCCCGCCTGGCCCAGGCGTCGGCTGTTAAAATTTGTTGAATCGACGGATTTTTGATCACCCGGTAACGATTCAATACTTTTTTAGTAATTAAAACTATATCGGTTAAAGAAATCTTTTTCTGCAAGAATAATTTGACCGCCTCTTCATTGGACGCATTTAAAACCGCCCCGGCCGTGCCACCCCGCCGGATGACCTCATAAGCCAGGTCCAGAGCCGGGAATTTTTTACGGTCCGGTTCCCGGAAACTTAAATTCAGGTGCCGGTGAAAAAATAACCGGCCGTTCGCCCCGGCCAGCCGCCGGGGATACGTCAAGGCGAACTGAATCGGGATCTTCATGTCCGGCTTTCCCATCTGCGCCATGATCGAACCGTCCCGGAACTCGACCATGGAATGAATGATCGACTGGGGATGGATGACCACCTTGATCTGAGACGCCTTCAAACCGAAAAACCAGTGGGCTTCAATAATTTCCAGAGCCTTGTTCATCAGCGTCGCTGAATCGATGGTAATCTTTGGACCCATCCGCCAAGTGGGGTGGTTCAACGCCTGCCGGGGAGTTACCTTTTTTAACTCGCGGGCTGAGCGGTTATAAAACGGACCGCCGGAAGCGGTCAGAATGATCTGCTTAACTTCGTCAGACTGACCGCAATGGAGGGCCTGGAAAATAGCGCTGTGCTCGCTGTCCACCGGAATAATGCTGGCTTTTTTCTGACGGGCCAGCTTCATTAACAACCCGCCGGCCATCACCATGGATTCCTTATTAGCCAGAGCCAGGGTCTTCCCGCTCTGGATCGCCCAGAGACTGGCCGGTAAACCGGCCGCTCCGGTCACCGCGGACAAAACCAGATCGACCGCCGGGTCGGTAATGATTTTTTTCGCCTGCGCCCAACCGGTCAGAACCTTAATTTTTTGCTTTCTTAAAGCGGATTGGCATCGTTCGGCCGCAGTCAGATCGATCAGGGCCACTTTTTTCGGCCGGAATTCTTTCGCCTGCTCTTTTAAAAGGGACCAATTGGAGTGGGCGACCAGACCGGAAACTTTAAAGGAATGATTTAAACGAGCCAGTACCTTTAAGGCATTACGACCAATGGACCCCGTTGAGCCGAGAATGACGATATTTTTGCGCATTAGGAGAACACCTGGTAAACCTTGAGTTCTTTCTTTTTGCCTTTAAGTTTCACTTTTCCGAGATCTTTGAATTTAAACTTATCCTTAGCGTAAGCGTAAGTGCCCTCACCGATAACCACCTGATTTGATTTGCCGTATTGATTAAGCCGGGAAGCCACGTTGACCACATCGCCCAACACGGTGTATTCGATCCGTTTCACCGAACCGATGTTCCCGGCCACCAGTTTACCTGTATTGATACCCACCCGCACATGATATCTTTCCCGCTTGCTTTCGTCGATGTTCTCCTGCAATTTTCCCAATTCGCGTACCATTTTCAACGCTGCTTCCACGGCTTTAACGGCGTGGTCTTCCAACGGGGTCGGCGCGCCGAAAATCGCCATAACGGCATCGCCGATATATTTATTCACACTGCCGTTAAATTCAAAAACAATATGGGAAGCGGTTTCAAAAAAATCATTTAACATTGACGCCAGATTCTGCGGATCCATTCGCTCGGAAATGGTCGTGAAATCCTGAATGTCGGCAAAAACAACGGTCGCTTCTTTTTCTTCCACTTCCATTTTTATCTCGCCCCCGCCTTTGATGATCCGCTCCACTACGTCCGGTGAATGGTAACGCTCCAGATTCGTCCGCATCAGAGCTTCATTGGTCAGTTTCTCGTACAATTCCTCCTGCTTGATCCGGATCGCTATCTGGTTGGCGATCGCGGTCAGCAGATCCAGATCAGAGGACTTAAAAGCGTATGATTTCATCAGATTATCCAGATAAATCACCCCGAAAACCTCCTGTTTTTCCCAGAGCGGAACACAGAGAGCGGACCGAATGTTAAACTGGGCAATACTCATTCCCATCTCGAAACGCGGATCTGATTTAGCATCAGAGGTAATAATGGAAACTTTATCTTTAATTACTTTATTAGTGATCGTGCTGCTGACGTTGATCTGGTCCGGCGTATCTTTTCCCCGACATTTGGTCACTTTGGGAATTAATTTTTCACCATCTTTATCCAGCAACATTATCAAACCGCGGTCCGCGTGAAAAAAATCAAAGATCGAAGCCATGGCAATATCCAGCACTTCATCAAGTGAAGTGGCTGAAGTCACGGCTTTACCGAGTTGATAAAGAAGGAAAAAACTTTCAGCTTCCTTGGATTTCGCGACCGGCTTAGCCGCGGCGACCAATGATTCACCGCTCTTGATCATTTCCTTGGCATCCATCCGGTAATCCAGGGGAATATCACCGACGCTTTTGATGATGTCGCTGCTTAATTCCGGCGGCAGATCTTTTTTGGATGGCGCCGGCGGCGCCCCGGACGGGACCGACGTTCCACCTTCCTGCTTAAAAACCATAATCGTATCACCGATCTGGATCTCATCACCGTCCTCTAAGGTCTTGACCGTTGCTTTTTTCTTATTAACCGTCAGGCCGTTAGCACTGCCCAGATCGTAAACCAGGTATTTATTATCGCGCAGGATCAGTTCACTGTGTTTCCGGGAAGCCATGTTATCCTGTAATTCCAGATCGTTTTCCGGCAAACGGCCGATGGAAAACGTCTGTTTATTGACAACGACTTCCTTAAGAATCTTTTTTCCTCTTTTGACGATCAATCGCGCCATAACTCTTTATCCTCTTTAAGATATGGATTTTAATCGGCATTTATCCTATCAAATAAAAGACAGGAACGCAACTTTTTTTGTTTTGACCCAATAAAGATTCTTTCCCTGGTTTGAAAAAAATGTTACAATCTCTGGTAAACCACCGGGGTCTCAGAGGAAAAAAATAATCTCAGTGCTCTCGGCTTGCCCGTCCGTAGCCTGGATTTATTGAGGGCGAAGACGGGTGGTTAAAAACAGGAGAAAATGATGCTCACCCCGGAACTGAAAGAACTGACGAAAAACCTTAAAACGCGCCTGCAAGACTTGCGCGACTCTCTTTGACATCGCTCAACGCGAAAAAGAATTAAAACAAATTGAATCAGCCATGGCTCAACCCGGGTTCTGGGGAAATCCCGAAGCGGCTCAAGAAAAAGTCACTCAGCTTAAGAATTTAAAAGCCATCGTCACTCCTTACCAAACCGCGTCTGACTCTTTTCAGGAATTGCAGGAACTTTTGGATCTGATCCGGGAAACCGAAGACACAAAAGAATTAGCCGAAGTTGAAAAGGAACTTAGAAAACTTGACCAGCAAGTCACTCACCTGGAAACCCAATCATATTTGGGCGGGGAGAACGACGCGAAAAATATTTTCTTGAGTATCCATGCCGGGGCCGGCGGCACTGACTCCTGCGATTGGGTGGAAATACTCCTGCGCATGTATCTTAAGTGGCTGGATAATAACGGTTACACTTCGCAGTTGATCGATACCCTGGCTGGCGATTCGGCCGGCCTGCGCCACGCCACCCTTTACATTAAAGGTCATTACGCCTTCGGTTATCTGAAATCAGAGATCGGCGTCCACCGACTGGTTCGCATCTCACCCTTTGACTCCAACAAACGCCGGCACACTTCTTTTGCCTCGGTCGATATCGTCCCGGAAATGGAAGAGACTAAAATAGAGTTGGACGAAAACGATCTCCGGATCGATACCTACCGGGCCGGCGGGCCGGGCGGCCAGCACGTTAATACCACCGATTCCGCCGTCCGCATCACCCATTTACCAACGGGTATCGTTGTCCAGTGCCAGAACGAACGATCCCAAGGGCAAAACAAACAAACCGCCTTGAAAATGCTGATCGGAAAGCTCTACGCCCTGAAAACCAAAGAACAGGAAGAGGCCTTCAAAAAGATCTACGGGAATAAAGGCGAGATCGCCTGGGGCTACCAGATCCGCTCTTATGTCATCCATCCCTATACATTAGTTAAGGACCACCGGACCGGGACAGAAACCGGTAACGTGGAAGCCGTGCTGGACGGCAAGCTGGATATGTTTATGGATGCTTATTTAAGAAAAAAGCAAAAGAAGTAACCTGAATCAAATCTCCAAAAATATTGACTTACGAATTCTTTTTTGTTTAATAAGGTTTTCTGTTCAACCAAATATCAATATCACTAAGAGTATCAAAAAGTTATGATGGAAATAGGTATTCACGGCGCGGCCGGACGCGTGGGGCTCAGGCTCGTTGATCTCATCATCCAATCATCAGACTGTGAACTAAAACTGGCCCTGGATCGATCGGACCATCCGTCACTCGGCCAGGATATCGGCCAGTTAGCCGGGTTGGCTAAAAAACTCAATCTACCTTTAACCGCTGAATTAACCAAAAAAACCGTTGATGTTATCATTGATTTTTCTTTACCGACCGGCACCATGCCCTTGTTGGAAAAATGCCGGGAATTAAAGGTCCCGCTGGTCATCGGCACGACCGGTTTTGATGAGCCACAGATCAGCCAGATCAAAAAAGCCGGCCAAACCATCCCCTGTTTACTCAGCCCGAACATGAGTATCGGCGCTAATGTCATGTTCCAGACTGCGGCGCAATTAGCAAAAAAGTTAGGGCCGGAATATGATATCGAAGTGACCGAAACGCACCATCGTTTCAAAAAGGACATGCCTAGCGGTACGGCTAAAAAACTGGTCGCGGCCGTTAAAGCCGTCCTCCCGAAAAAAAATATCCCCACCCATTCACTTCGGGTTGGTGATGTCGTCGGTGAACACCAGATCGTTTTCGGTACCCTGGGCGAACGGATCGAGCTGAAACATCTGGTCCAGAACCGGGACATTTTCGCTCTGGGGGCCATGCAAGTCGCTCACTGGTTGTCTCGAGCAAAACCTGGTTTTTACACCATGGAAGATTTCCTGAAATAACGAAAGGGACCAATCATGCTGAAAAACATCCGCTGTTTTTGTATTTTGTTTCTGTTGTTACTGTTCATTGGTTGTCAACAATCAAATAGTTTCAAAAACCCGGCTCCCACTGACGGCGACCCGGCTTGGGCGGATAAAATCCAGGCGGCCTCACTGATATCACCGGACGAACTGGACGGCCGGATCCTGGACCTGAAAAAGAACGAGTTCATCGATTTCGAGACCTTGATCAAAAGAATGCCAAAAACCGGCGTGGTCTACGTGGGAGAAACGCACGACAATCCCCTCCATCACGAGATCCAGAATAAGGTTCTGCGCGCCCTTTACGAGGATAACCGGAAAGTCGCCGTCGGCATGGAAATGTTCCACCGTCCCTTCCAGAAACACCTTGACGATTACACCGCCGGCAAGATATCGGAAATGGAGATGCTGGAAAAGACCGAATACCCGCGGCGCTGGGGTTTTGATTGGAGCATGTACCGACCCATGGTCACCTTCGCCCGTGAGAACAAACTAAAAGTGGTCGGCTTGAACGCGCTCAAAGAGATCTCCTCCAAAGTCGCCCGCCAGGGATTAAAGGCTCTGACCGCCGAAGAACGGGCCAGCCTGCCGGAGACCATCGATACCAGCGATGCCGACCACCGCGCTTTTGTTTGGGAACGATTTAAAGGCCATATGTCCAACCCGATGGTCCCTTTTACCGAAAAAGATTTCCCGACCTTTTACGAAAGCCAGTGCGTCTGGGAAGATACCATGGCCGATTCGATCGACCGGTACTTCAAAGCCATGAAAAAACCCGCCGGCCGGATGGTCATAATCGTCGGCAGCGGGCACGTCCTGTACCGGTTCGGCATCCCGAAACGGGCGAACCGACGAACCGGCCTGCCGTATCAAAGTATCGTCTGTATGGACACCCAGACCGGCCGGCTGGATGAGCTACTGAAAAACAGTAAAAATATCCCTTACCCGGCAGACTTCTTCTGGTTCACCCGTCGCGAGAAATTCCAGCGGGTTGTCATCGGCTTCCGCGTCGGCATGCCCATCCCGGGCCAGAAGGGCGTCTTGATCGATAAACTGGCGCCCAATACCCCGGCCTCCAAAACCGACCTCAAGAACGGGGACCTGATCATCGGCGTAAACGCCCGGCCGATCCAAAACCTGAACAACCTGAAAGAAGCCCTGAAAAATAAAAAAGCGGGCGAGGTGGTAGAATTGACCGTTTTACGGGAAGGGAAAGAACACAAAATAAAGGTTGAATTAACTAGCAGTCCGTAAGAGACTTATATAAAATTTTCTTAGGAAAAATGTTGACAATATCCTGATTCGGGGTTATCATATTGCCATCATAACAAGGAGAGAGGGATATGACAAAAAGAGACATTGCGAACATTCTGGCCGAGAAATACAAAATCTCGCAAGTAGACAGCAAGAAAATAGTTCAGGGCACTTTTGATACCATCATTGAAACCTTGCTCAAAAACGGCCGGATCGAGTTACGCAATTTTGGAGTATTCATCGTCAAGCACCGTAAAGCCCGCAAAGCCAGAAATCCCCGCACCGGCGCTCAGGTCATGGTTCCTGAGAAAAAAGTCGTCACTTTCAAACCCGGTCGGTTAATGCAGAACAAGATAAAATAAAACCCTGAAGCCACGTCAGTTCACTTCAGGGTTTTAGCAACATCACTACTCTTCTTACTGGCCACTCATGAAGGCTCGACTTGCCTTTTAATGAATAATCCTCTTCTCAGTAATTATAAACAACAATAAATTTCTTTTCTTTG
>DAOWBV010000141.1 GCA_030633885.1 Planctomycetota bacterium | reverse complement strand
ATGTTAAGGTTGGATGACCAGAAACTCCTGGATGACGGAAACACCGCCTCCCGGGTCCAGACCGGCGCGGACAAGACGCAGACCATCACTGCCCAGTGGCGGCACTCCAAGGACCCGATCGGGATTACCGGAGAATTCCGTCAGCAAAAGACCAGCGCGCCGGTGACCAGTGTCTTGCTGGAAGAAGATACCCAGCAATTCGTGGCGGCGAAAGTTGATTATAAATTAAGTAAGCAGTTAAGTGTCTTTGGCGAAACGCAATTCACGGTTAGCGGCGATCCGGATAATCAACAATTCAGCCTCGGTGCCAACGCCACGTTGAACAAAAAATTAACCGGTACGATCAAAGGCACTTTCGGCGAATTGGGTCACTCGGCCATGCTTGGTGTCACCTCGAAGATAAATGATCGATCGAGTATATACACCAGCTATCAAATGACCGAAGATAAGAGCGGAAAGAAGACCTTCAGCACGGTCTTTGGTGAAAGCAAGCATATCAACGCGAAGACCCGCATCTATCGGGAAGAACGTTTCAGCGGCCGGCGCGGAGCGGAAGATGACCTGTACGGTGGTCTCTTTGGAGCTGACTACGCGTTGAATGAAAAATGGGCCCTGGTTGCCAGTTACGAGCGCAGTCAGATCGATACGGATACGACCGAAAGCAGCAACGATGCCTTCGCTATCGGCGCGACCTTTATCTCCCATCCCCGGGTCAAAGATCCGAGCCGGATCGAGGGCTATAGTAAATTGACCCTGCGCGGTGAATTCCGGTCCGAAGACGGAGCCGTCGAACGGACCAGTATGCTGACGGCCAATAAACTGTTCTACCAGATCAACCCGGACATCAGTCTGATGGCCAAAGCGTATTACAGTAAGACCGATAACGATACCACCGATACCAAGGAAGCCGAGTTCACCGAAGCCGGAGTCGGGGTCGCTTACCGGCCGATCAAACATGATAGACATAACTTCCTCGGTAAAGTGACCTATCAAACCGATCAGTCACCGCCGGTCCAGGGTGATCTGGCCACTCTCCTGCGCAAGGCGATCATCTTGTCGGCCGAAAGCGCCATGGATCTTTCGGAGCGCGTCCAGTTGATTGCCAAAGTGGCGTATAAACAGCAGAAAGAAGAAGTCGGCGCCATCGGCGAGATGACCAGTGATACCTATCTGGTCGCGCCGCGTCTCAGCTACCAGATCAAATCGAATAGTAAATGGTTTGATCAGTGGTTAGTCGGTTTCGAATACCGTCTGAAAGTGGTCAAGTTAGCGGAAGACAAAAAAGGCGGACTGGTGCTGGAATTCGAACGCGAATTGAGCCAACTGCTCAACTTCGGATTCGGTTATAATTCGACTGACTTTACCGATGAACTGAGCGTTTATGATGATGATTATAGCGTCAAGGGGTTTTTCATTCGATTAACGGCAAAGTATTGATAGTAACTTGCCCTGCACCCAACGTGGTGCAGGGATGAACTGAGCGTTTATGATGATTATAGCGTCAAGGGATTCTTTATTAGGCTGACCCCGTTAGAGGTAGGTCGCCTTCCGGCGACCGTATTTGTCGGTCACTATTTAGTGACCTGTCTCTAACGGGGCTGACGGCGAAGTACTAAACACGAAAACCCGCCGCCTCACCACTCAAGAGTGGAGAGGCGAGCCTCGCCCCTTTCAGCCCGAGGACTGATCCGTCCTTTGGCGGATTGGGGCGGGGGGTTTTAAAGTTTCTCGATTTCGTGTTAGCAAAAAGAGCGGGGCTAAGTACTAATAGAGGTAGGTCGCCTTCCGGCGACCGTATTTGCGTGAAAGGCTGGTTCATTTACTATTAATATTTAAAAAGATCCAGTCGCTGACTGAGTTCCCGGGTAACCTCATGTTTTTCGGACATTTCCTGGTATTTTGCCGTGAGTGATAAGAAGTAGTTGACTTCCGGTATTTTCAAACCTGATTTTAAGTGGATAAAAAAATCTTTGTTGTAAAAAGCAAAGAGTCCGATCGGTGAATCCAGAGGACTAACATACGCCGGCGGCGGAAAAAACCTGGCCTGGTTCGACGTGCTCTGGTTGGTGGCTGCCTGATTGGCCGCGCTGATTACTTTCAAAATGTATGGGAAGTTGACCGTTTTTTTGATCGCCTGACGCATGAGAATATTATTTTCTTCGCCCGGATAATTCCGACCGACAAATCCCTCCAGTTTGATCCGCCCTGTCGGATTTATTGTCTTTTCTCCATTTTTATTCCGGAAAGATACTTTCAACCAGAGATGATATTCCTGGGTGGCGTCCCGATTGGTCGTGGTGGGGAATTTGACCACTTCCGCGGTGAAAGAGGTACCGGATGATGACGACGATTCGGCGGCGGGTTGGTTTAAATTGAGATAGACGATCAGTCCGACAGCCAGAGTGACGAGGACTATGCCGGTGATCAAAAAAATAGTTCTATTTATTTGGTTCTTTTTGTAAATCATAACTGTAATAAGCTTCTAAAGTCATAATGGCAAAGGCAGTGGAATAGACCCGGCCGCCAACCGTCGCCCAGACACCGACCGGATCCCAACTGCCATCCTGAAGCCCGCCGCGCCGCTGGTGTTGGAGCAGGATATTTTTCATTTGGGGATTCCACTTTGTCCAATAATTATTCGGCTGAGCGTTGGTGCCTGAGGCAGATCCGTCCTTCGGCGGAGATGATTCGAAATTAAGAAAAGCTAAAGTCGCGTAGTACCAATACCACTGATTTAAAATATCGTCTTCCACGGATAACAGGTCAACCAGACCGACTTGGCGGCCCATTAAGGCCGCTTCATCCGGCGGGACCGGTGCCTGGTAATGAGATTCCCAGACAGGTGGATGTTTGGTCAGGTGATCAGCCGAATTTTTCTGGATTTGATCAGTGTTTTTCATTCTCTCGAGTGTCAAGCGTTTTAAAAGTAAACGGCAGAACATGGCGGTGGCCATGCTGTCGTAGCCGCCAAAACAATAAGGCGGTCCGGATAAGTGATGGATCCGGCCGGACACGTCGTGGGTTAAGCGGGTAAGGTAATGGCGCGCCTGTTTGATCTCGGCCTGATTGACTTTCAAGTCCGTTCCTTCCCGCGCGACCAGCAGGGCGGTAATATAAAATACGCTGGTGGCGATATCAGTTGGTTCCAGATAGAACGACCAGCCGTAAGCCGGATCCCGAAAATTTTTCGCGTGGTCCAGGGCTTTCTGCGCGACCGGTTTCAGCCAGGGGTCTTTCGTCAGGGCATAGGCCTCAACCAAAGTTAGCATGCCTATGTTGTGATTATACCGTCGGGGTAAAACACCGTGGTCCGGGCCATGGGGCAAACAACGCGGTGTATGTTTATGCTCTTTTTCGAAGTTGATCAAGCCTTGCGCGTCCTGGCAATTAATTAAATATTCAAGTCCGTTGCGGATAACTTCCCGGTAAGCACCGGATTGATGAGTGGCCCCGGTGCCCAGAAAAGATAACAGGGCCAGTCCGGTAACACTGGCATCAACCAGTTCCGATTCATTGGTGAAAATAGGCAAGGGTGACCAGCCAAAATAAGGGGTATGTTTCAGACAATTCCAGCGTCCGTCTATTTCTTGATTACGGAGCAGCCAGATCAGTCCTTTCCGAACGGTCGCTTCGGTCGCTGCGTCGCCGCCGTTTTTTTTGAGGGCCTTTGATTTGGCCCGGCCAACGCGATGAGCCAACAGAGCCGGCAGGTTATTTTTCGGTTCGGTCGGACTGATTTTATCCTGGCGGGCCAGCCAACTTGACCAGTCCTGATGGTTCTCACCAAAATTCTGACCGGTAAACTCTGTTAAAACCTCGGCTAAATCTTCTTCAGAAGTCATGACTTCGGATAATTGTTTAATTAAAAAATCAAGCTGATCTTTCCGGAGACGGGGTGGCAGGGAATGCAGATGTTCGATCAGGACTAATCTTAAAGCGCCGCGCACGCGCCAATCGAATTCTTCATCAAGGACTTTAATGACTCCACGCGGATAATCGTGGCGATAGGCGTTTAAGAGGGCGATGGCCGCGGCCAGGCGGATTCGGGCTAGGTCAAAGATCTCAAAGGCTTTGATCAGGCCGCCGATGATTTTCCGGCGGATGGGATCCGGGAGTTTTTCGGTTCGAACGATTTCAGCCAGCGTGCCGATTTTGTCAATTGAGATCGGTGCGAATTTGTCTTCGAGACTTTTTAATAAAAGGTTGATATAATTATTCAAAGTTTCCGGGGCCAGCTGATCAGTTGATACGAAAAAGGATATCTGTCGACCGAGGACCCGGGCGGCGATGGATCGGGCGAAAGGATGAGTGCTGGATAATTCTTTCCGGGCAATATAATCCAGTGCTTCTTTATTCGCGCCCAGACCTTTCCGGTCAGTTAATGTTTCTTCCAGAAACCATTGGAGGGTCAGGTCATGTTCATGGTGTCCTTCGAATAATATTTTTACCGCCGCGGGCCGGTTGTATTGAGCCAGAATTTTGATAGCGGTTTCCCGGACTTGCCAGGATCTTTTGTCCAGTAATGATTTTTTAAGTGCCGCGATGATTTTAGGGTCATCAAAGCGGCCCAACGCCTGCGTGGCTGCCTGCCGGACCGGCCAGGCGGGATCAGCCAGGGCCTGAATCAGGGCGGATTGAATATTGATCGTTTTTAAAGATGTCTGGTTGAGTGACCGGGCAATAGCAGTTCTGATCTGTTCGTCCGGAAAAAAAAGTCCTTTTTCGGCTAACCATTGGATCGTTGCCGGATCATCGGTTTGAGCCAGGGCGTTAACCAGGGATGTCTTGATTTCCGGTCGGTTATCATCGGCGACGGTCAGCATTAACCGGACCGCCGGCAGGGAATTGAGCTGACCTAGTTTTTTCAGAGCGGTGACGCGGTCATTTAGATTATTACTGGATAATCGGGTTTTTAATTGTTGGAATGCCGGGTCAGGACCAGGGGTATCATCGAGGCTCAGGCCCGGAAGCGGTCCGAGGATGACAAAAGCCAGCAGGGAATAAAGAAAAAGTTTGATGGTTATTCGCATAATAGAATTATAAATAAACTTGTCATGATAAGCAAGAGAAAACAGGCGGTGTCCGAGTTGATAATCGCCGGAAAAATATTGACCCCGTTAGAGATTAATGATACTATCGTGAATTAGGTAGGAAAAGTTACAGTTTTAACTTATCAGTATTAACAAAAAGTCAGTATTACGGTCGTCTTCAGACGACCTATCTCTAACGGGGTTGACTTTTAGTTAAGTTCTGATATGATAAAATGTTTTGAAGAGGAAGAATATGT
>DAOWBV010000156.1 GCA_030633885.1 Planctomycetota bacterium | reverse complement strand
GCCTGCCGGAAGCGGATTCTTTGCGTAAAGCCATGGGTAAAAAAAAGGAAGAACTTATTTTGCCTTATCGCCAGCAATTTGTTAAAGGGGCGGTCAAGAACAAAGTCCCGACGGGGATTGCCAATAAGATTTTCGACTGGATAGAATATTTCGCCGGTTATGGTTTTAATAAATCGCATTCTACCGCTTATGCCATGACTTCCTACCGGACTGCTTATCTTAAGGCCAATTATTCGGTTGAGTACATGGCGGCTTTGATGACTTGTCATCGTGGTCAAACTGACAAAGTGGTCGAATCGATCGAGGAATGTAAACGGATGGAGATCGAGATCTTACCGCCGGATGTCAATGAAAGTTTTATCGGGTTTACCGTGGTTGGCAAAAAGATCCGTTTCGGGTTGGCCGCTATCAAGAACGTGGGTGACCGGGCCGTGGAAGCGATCATCAAAGGGCGCGAGGAATTCAGTAAAATTAAATCGCTTTATGATTTTACCGAAAAGGTAGATTCCGGTATGGTGGATAAACAGGTGGTTGAAAGTTTGATCAAGTGCGGGGCTTTTGATTCTCTGGGCGAGCGCCGGGCCCCGCTGGTTGAAGTTATTAATGAAGCCATAAAGATCGGTTGGGAAAAACAGCAGGATCGCCAGGCCGGCCAGCTGAATGTTTTCGGCGCGGCCGGTAAAACCGGGCCCGGGAATGGTCTTCTTCCGACCATGCCGGATGTGCCGGATTGGCCGGAAGAGGAATTATTAAAATACGAAAAGGATCTATTAGGATTTTATATTACCGGCCATCCGCTCGTTAAGTATGAAAAGATCATCAATAGTTTATCTTCCCACGCGGCTCAGGATCTGGCTAAATTAAGAGAAGGGGTTGATGTCAAAATTGGCGGTATGATCACCGACTTGCGAGGCGTGGTCTCACGTCGGAGCCGCAGTTCAGAAAAGTTATTCTTTTTTAAGTTTAAAGACTTGACCGGGATGACCAATGCCGTTATTTACCCGAATGAATTTAAAAAATACCGCGATCTGGTCCATAATGATACGATTGTTTTCTTGCGTGGTAAACTGGCTTTTAATAAGGGCGAATCGTTGATCAAGGTTAAGCTCGTCTCACCGGTTGATCGGGCTTATGAGGAGATGGCTAATAAGGTTACCGTTAACTTGCCTCTGACCGGTTTGGAAGACGAAGTTTTGAGTGGTTTGAAAGATATTTTCCTGGCCCATCCCGGCACCTGCCCGGTTTTTTTAAAGTTCATTACTCCGGATAAACGGCGGTTGTTGATCAAGACCGGGACAGATTATAATATTTCCCCCTCCAAACGGTTTATGACTGATATTGACGAATTGATCGGCTCGGAACATTTGATTTTCAAATAAGAGAGGTATTATGAAAGTAAAAAGTTTAGTTGTTGGTCCTATTCAGGCCTGTTGTTACGTGATTAGTTTTGAGAACAATGAGGCGCTGGTCATTGATCCGGGCGGCGACGGCGATGTGATCGTTGATTACCTCAAGAAAAATAAACTGAAACCGAAGTATCTGGTTAATACCCATGGTCATATTGATCATATTGGCGCTAATCATGAGATAAAAAAAGCTTTTCCGGATATTCAGATCTGTATTCATCAGGCCGATGCGGATATGTTGACCAGTTCGGACCGGAATCTTTCCACCGAACTGGGTTTTGAATTCAGTTCTCCGGAGCATGATCGTTTATTGGAGGAAAATGATGTCTTGGCTGTCGGTAAACGGAAATTCAATGTCTTGCACGTGCCGGGCCATACCCGGGGCGGGATTTGCCTGCTATCGGAACCGTCTTCAAAAAAAGAACTACCGGTCATTTTTACCGGCGATACTCTTTTTGCGATGGGGATCGGCCGGAGCGATTTTCCCGGCGGGTCACACGAACAACTGATCAGCGGGATCAAAAACAAGATTTTGACTTTGCCGGAAGAGACCGTTGTCTATTCCGGCCACGGACCGGCCACCACCGTTGGGGTGGAAAAAGCCGGTAATCCCTGGCTGAAATGATCACTCACCGGTTACCACTGGACGAGACAGCCAAAGGGTTCAATCTGGTAGCTGAAGCCAGTGATTCAATTAAGGTAATTATCGAACCGTAAAATACAAAGAAAATTTATAGTGGCAAGGAAAGTCCCCTCTATTAAGAGGGGATTTTGCCTATTAAATCAAATGAAACGTGTTACCAGACAGGAAATGAAGGAACTGGACCGGCAGGCTATCGAAGAATTCGGTATTCCGGCGATCGTGCTCATGGAAAATGCCGGTCGGGTCGTCGCTGAAGAAGTCTTAAAACTATTAGATTTATCAAACCCGGGCCAGGTGGTCGTTCTCTGCGGGCGGGGCAATAACGGGGGTGATGGATTCGTTGTCGCCCGTCACCTTTTTAACCGGAACGTACCGGTATCGGTGGTCTACTTCGGCCTGATCGCCGAAGCTTTGGATCGACCGGCACCAGGCGCCGCTCAAGTTAATCTTAAGATCATCAAACAGATGGGGGTTCCCATCGAAGAATCCAAAGATATCAATGTCTCGGCGATCAGCAATAAGATAAAAGTTTCAAAAGTAATTGTCGACGCGATTTTCGGGATCGGCTTGGAGCGGCCGGTGGCCGGCGCTTTGAAAGAACTGATCGAGCAGATCAATATTTTGAAAATACCAATTGTGGCTGTCGATGTTCCTTCCGGACTGGACGCTGACCAGGGTATTCCTCTGGGCGCGGCTATCCGGGCGGCCCGAACCGTGACTTTCGGGGCAGCCAAAATTGGGTTTTTCCAGCCCGCCGCGCAGCCATATTTAGGGAAATACCAGGTGGCTGATATCAGTATTCCCCGCACCTTGTTGTGAAAAACACTCAAACTCAGAATAAACCGCATTGAGATGGTTTATCCCGAAAAACGGGCTTAAATCAACTTTTTATTAGCCACATAAAAATTTCGAAAAAAATTATTATTTTACGTTTTTTAACGTAAACTAATGTATAATAATAAATGAATTTTAAGCAGGTGACAGGGCAAAAAAATAATATTTTTTCACATTTTTCTGGTATATATAATTGTGTTGAGATAGTATGTAAGTAAACTATGATTACTTAATGAGTTACGCTAAATGACCTGTCTGCGTGCTACCTGTCTGCCGTGCCGGCACAGGCAGGCCCGTCAGGTAACATTTAAAAGGGATTGGTACTGATGAAACTGCGGATGACCTGTTTAATTTATTTTTTTAGTTTCTGCTTTTTTCTCTGGGTGGCCACCGGGTTGAGCGCTGAGTTGGTCGTTCTGACTGATGGCGGTAAGATATTGGGCCGGGTTGAAGAGCAAGAAGAACAAATTGAGGTTACCAATGACTGGGGTCGATTTATTGTCAAGAAAAAGGATCTCAAAGCTGTCTATCAGGATGCCCAGTCTATTTTAGATAAGTCGTCAGAAAAAGTAAAAGAAGTTTCCGTTATCCGGGAGAAAGCTCAAGCGATGGACGATCTTATCGAGCGCAAGCAAGAGCTTGAAAAATGTATCGAATTATTAAAAGAAGCTAAAAGTATCGCCCGGGACGGATTAGATGTTTTTAGCGAGGAAAAAACGAGATTGTTCAGCCATCAGATCGCGGAGATAAATATGGCGTTAAGAGATATTCGTTCACTTAAGGTATTAGAAGTAAAAACTGAGCGACCCGTTACGACGTTGCCATCATCTGAAGTGAAGCCGTCTTCATCTGGAGATAAGCCCGAGCCAGCTGTCACTAAAATTAAGAGTGAAAATGAAGAGATAGCAGAGCAATTTTATCTGTTGGCTCAAGAATATCTTGAAGACAAAGAATATGACCGGGTGGTGGAAAATCTTAATAAGGCCCTTAAATATAATCCCGGGTTTTTTCAAGCCAGTGCTCAGTTAGGGGAAACCTACGAAATATTAAAGGATGAAGAAAAAGCCTGGCATTATTATCAATTATGCCTGAAGATAATGAAAGAGTCAAATGCCGACTTATCCGTAGAATTGATTTTACTGCGGGCTGCAATACTTTTAAGAGCTGAGAAGCTTACGGAAGATTTAACAAGGATTAATAAAGATCTTGTTGAAAAATTGACCCTTTTAGGCATTCAGGGGGTAGATAGCCAGGGTTACATGTTGGCGATCGATATTTTCAACCTGGTGCTGGAAATAGAACCGGAAAACGAGGAGGTCGAACAATACTTTCTGGAGGCAATAGAATTAGCCAGCCAAAACGAAAAAATCGTTAAGGAGAACGACTTGCCGGGATTAGCGGATATTTATTACGAACTTGGAGTTAAAAGTTTGGGAAAAGATGGCATTTTTAAAGCCCGTAGTTATTTTAAAAAAGCTATTCGCTATGACAAAAGCCATCCGTTAGTTCTGTTTAGATTGGCGGCTATTTACGAAGAACTTCATGCCCCGAATGAAGCCATAAAATATTACTACCGATGCGTACGCTCTTTTTTGAATAAAGAAAAGCTTTCAAGAGAAGAAAAGAAAACCTTATCCCGGGCTCAAGAGTTACTTGATCAGTTAGATGGATTGAGTCGAAAATTTCAGAAAATAAAAGGAGAGGCGGTCAGGCAGTTAATAAAATTAGGCAAGAATTATCACGGCCGGGGACGTGATAAGTTCGCGTTCATGGCTTTTCAAGAGGTTTTGGCTATTGACCCGGAGAATCAAACCGCTTTTGATTATCTGGAGAGAATTCCGGATGCTGATCAGGG
>DAOWBV010000147.1 GCA_030633885.1 Planctomycetota bacterium | reverse complement strand
GCGATCCGGAGCTGATATTTCTGACGGTTGATCGCTTCCAAAGCCATGGCCGCCACTGAAACGTTATAGGTTTCCTGTAAGCGGCTCTTTAATAAATATTTAACTGCTTCCCTTATTTTCGGATGTTTTTCCGTTAACCCCAGATGGGCGTAAGTCAGGGCCAGCAGTTCAGCTTCGCGGCCTTTGACCCGTTTCTTTATCAAAAATTTCATGCCTTTTTTGATCGCTTCGTTGATCTCTTTCTGGGACACCTCGGCCGAGACATTCCGGCTGCTCGGGCCGGCAAAAACAGAGATAAGCAATAAACCGATAAATAATAATTGATATTTTTTCATGATTACTCCTTTAGATGAATGTCTTTTTATTGATTTTAATAAATCCCGGCTAAAAATCAAGTAAATTATCGTTCCGGGTAAAATAGATTTCCCCCCGGGTCTGAACATTAGTGATTGGGTAACGTTAGATTTAATAGTGAAATATTAAATCTGGCATGGCGTGGTCGTCAAAAAACACCACGGACTTTGGCTTGAGCCAGTTTCATATCGTGCGTTTCAGCGACATACTGCTTCATCACTTTTAAGGCAAAGGATCTTGGTTCGATCCGCAGATCTTTCAGACAGGCGGTTTTGACCGGTGTTCCTTTATTGGTGATATTAAGACCCAGATGGATCTTTCCGGAAACCGGACTGAGGGTCGCAATAGAAATTGATAGTTTGCCGTTTTTTACGTATAGATCATCGCCCTGTCGGACCAGGACTTTCCGGCTTTTGGTTTCAATTATCTCTTTCGCCAGGATGACTAAAAGACGCTGGCGCAGGATGGTTTTTTCCAGATCGAGTTCGAAATGTTCCGCGATGAAGTGAAGCATCAGATCACCCCGGATCTGACTTTTGGTCCGGAGGTCTTCTATGTCGACCATGTTCTCAAACGGGATGTCACAGCCGCCCTTAAAAGCGACAATACTGTCACCCTGGATACCGAATTTTTGGAATGCCCAGAGAGAGGTCAGCGGCGAGCCATCGTACTTGATCTGTTTGGATGTCCAGTGAAATTTCATCGTTTTTTCTGGAGCCAGTCTTCCCAGAGCGTTACCTGATTCGGTAATGATTGGCCGGTTACATCTTTCAAAGCCAGCCAGGCGGCCCGGCTGACGCTGGGGTCAGTATCTTCGAGGCGGGTGATCAGGGCCGGGACCACTTTCGGGTCCTTGATCTGCTTTAACGATTGCACGGTCCCCCGCCGAACCGCCACCACCGGATCATCCTCGGATAGTTCGATCAGGGTGGCGACCGCCTCGGTATCACCAATTTGGCCCAGAGCCAGGACTGATTCGTATCGGACCCAATGGTTCTTATCTTTGCATGCCTGGATCAGGTTCGGGACAGCTTCCTTGATCTTATATTTACCCAGATAGGACGCCGCCTGAGCGCGGACCAAAGAGTTATCATCATGCTTTAATAGTTCAAGGAAAACGGGGGTCTGCTTTTGGGATTTGAGTTCGGATGACAGTTTTATCAGGGCCTGCCGGCGCAGGTCCGGGTCAGCCGAACTTAATGATGGTGTCGATGACGAAGAACATCCGATGAGTAAAACAAGGATCGTTAACAAAAAAAACTGCTTGCTCACTACTTGGTAAACCTTTCGTTATTGGCCATTTTTTTTTGATAATTCATGATCGCTTCGAATAACTTTTTCGCCACCTTCTGCCGGTATGACGGATCGGATAACCGCCGGCAGGAATTTTTATTGGACAGGAAACCGACTTCCACCAGGATCGATGGACATTCGGTTTTTTTGATCACCTTGAAACGAGCCGCTTTAATCCCCCGGTTAGGGGTGTCCAGTTTCTTAAAGGATTTTTTTATTTCCTGAGCAATATCCAGTGTTTCGTTTTTATATTCATCCCGCAATATGTAGCCGAGAACTTTTTTGGTTTCCGTGTCGAGCGAATCGTCCTTCTGTCCGATCCGGTCCGGTTTTATCCTGTAATTCGAGACCGGTTTGTTTTTGCAGTAAAAGATTTCAAAGCCGCGGACGTTGGGACTGCTGCACCAGTTCGCGTGGATCGAAATAAACAGATCCGGTTGCTCCCGGTTAGCGATATCGACCCGGCGCTGGAGGTCTTCGTTTAAGTTCGGCGCCAGGTTCACGTCCCGTTCCCGGGTCATAATAACTTTTATTCCTTTTTTTTCCAATAATTTCTTTAATTTTTTCGAGATATCCAGATTCACCTTTTTTTCAGTCGTTCCGTTTCTTCCCATCGCGCCCCGGAAGATACCGCCGTGACCTGGATCGAGCACGATTTTTTTTAAGGAATTCAAGGATAATTGGTTTTCGTGTTCGTTTTTCAGCATGGTCTCGATCCGGATAAAATTACTGACTGGGACCGAGATATTACCCTTAACCATCCTGGCTGCCTCATCCAGAAAAGCCAGTTCGTCGTTAACCAGTACGCTCGACATGCCGGCGGAAACGACCATCTGATATCCGTTGCCGGTAAACACTTCCCGGCCGGTTACCGGATCCCGTTCGTGTCGCAGACCGTACTTGAAGGCCAGTTGGCTCAGGGGCATGTATTTCAGTCCGGGATCCGCGGTTGCGGTGGTAGCTGAAAAACCCAGACAAATTGCCAGGATGAATGTGAGCAAGAAAAAGTTTTTGAGCGGTTTTTTTAGCGACATTTTTCTCTCCTTCAAAATAAATCAAGCGATAATATAGTTTTCGGAATTTTGAAGGAAAAACTTAAAGTTTTCTCGATCTTACCTTAAAATCGTTTAAAAATCAATTCTAAATTGCCATTTCTTACTTCTGTCATTCCCGCGTAGGCGGGAATCCAGTCGGCTATCTGTCTCGCCGGAAAGTGACTCAGCATTTTTACTAAGTCTGGATTCCGTGTTAAACACGGAATGACAATAGGCAGCCACTCCTACATCTCCACCGCTTCGCCCGCCCGCAGGAAAATGATCTTAAAGGCCGGTTTTTTTACGCCGAGCGTTTGTTCGATCGCCCGGGTATAAATATCTTTTTGCGGCCGGTACTTTTTTGCCTCTGCGGCCAAACTTTTCTTCTCCCCTACCCGGTCGGTTTTGTAATCAGCCACCACGACCCGTCCGTTGATTTTGTAACAGACGTCGATCACCCCCTGGATGATCTGGTTTTTCCCGGGTAACAAGATCGGGATCTCCCGTCCGAGGATATTTGATTTTTTTATTTCCCGGGCGATCCCGGATTTCAGGAAAGTTTTGAGTATTTGAGTTGCCTCCCGTTGACATTCCCCTGTTTTCACTTCCGGGTATATATAATGTAAGGATTTAGCCGTCTTCGACACGGCGCGCGTCAGATCAGATTCCGTTTTCGAAAAATCCCAGCCCTCCAAAACTTTATGGACAATACTACCGATCAAAACCGGTTGAGTTACCTTTGGTTCTTTGATCTGACGGCCGGCCGATTTTTCGAACTCCGGCGCCAGAGTGGTTGGCGATACCAACCAGGGAGTGGTGCTGACCTTTTGGTATTTTTCTCCGCGTTTCTTCCAGCGTTTCGCGAAATCAGGCCAGTTAACGGCCGCTGGTTTCCCGGCCGATTTACCGCTCCGGCGGCGGGTCGTTTCGTCAAAAGCAAACGCTTTTACGGCCATGGACGTTTTTCCGAATTTCAGGTCAATTTTGCCCCGCGGCGCGTCCCGCCCCATCGACCCGAAAATAAAGCCAAAATAAGAGTTGTCTTTGTAATCGCTTGACCCGCTCAGGATAAGTCTTTCCCTCGCCCGGGTCATGGCTACATAGATCAGACGTTTTGCTTCTGCCTCGTTTTTCTTCGATTCTTTATCAACCATCATCAAATGCTCGAGGTTCCTGACTTCGGGTAAAGCTAAACTGAATTTTCCGCTGGTCCAATCAAACGAGGCCGGCTGACTGTTGTCCTTTTTCTGACTCAATGCTTGACCGTGCATATTGGCCAGGATCACTACCGGGAATTCCAGCCCTTTGGATTTATGGATCGACAGGATCTTGACCGCGTCCAGTGTCTCATCGGCTAACGGACTTTCGCCCTCTTCTTCAAGTTCGTTGATCCGTTGTTTCATCTGGTGCAAAAACGCCTTCAAGGTCAAGTTTCCTTCACGGCCCATGTCCACCGCCATTTGATAGATCTTCATCAAGTTAGCCAGACGTTGTTCGCCGTGTAAATATCCGGCCGTGATCTCCAGTAAAAATGTTTTTCGAAATATCTCATCGATCAGTTTTGAGATCGACCAGCGTCCGTGCGTCTGATGGAAGTCGTTAAGTAGTCCGTAGAATTTTCGGCAATATTCCCGCCGCGGTGCTTTTGCCGGTATGGTTTGCCGATAATCAAAAAGATCCATTTGTTTTAACTGGTATATTTCCCGGTCCGTGAATCCGGCCAGCGGTGAACGGAGTAACCCGATCAGGGCCACCCGGTCATGCGGATTCTCGATCACCCGGAGTAAATTAAAAAAATCCAGTATTTCCTGGTTGGAGTAAAAATACTTTTCGCCTTCGACTACGTACGGTATCTGATGACGTCGGAAAGCTTCGAGGTATGGTTGAATCTGGGTCAGTCCCCGAAAAAGGATCGCCACGTCCCGATACTCCAGTTTTTTGCGTTGCCCGGCCGGGTCCAGGATCTCTTCGCTGCCCGTTGCGTGGGCCAGCCACTGGCTGATCGCTTCCGCTTCACCGGCCCGGGCATCATCGGCCTTGAGACGCCCTTCGGATGATGTCGTGATCAGGATCGTCTCGATCTTCTGGGCCGGTAGTTTTGCCGGTCGTTGCGGAATGATCGGGATATAGTCTGGTTGTAACCTTTCGTTTTTGACGATCAACTGCTCGAAAATATTATTGATTGGTTCCAGTATCCCCTGATGGCTCCGGAAGTTCGCCTGCAACGGTAGTTCCGCGCCTTGCTGTTTCGTGATGATCTCCCGGACCCAGTCAAAGGCCTCGATATCCGCCCGACGAAAGGCGTAAATAGACTGTTTCGGATCGCCGACAATGAAAAGTTTCCCTTTTTCCAGCTTTACG
>DAOWBV010000065.1 GCA_030633885.1 Planctomycetota bacterium | reverse complement strand
CCAGCAAACCCGAACGACGAACATTTAATAATTCTTTGTCGGTTTCCAAAAAATTCGTCACCGGGGCAACAACCAGTTTGAGTGTAAATGCCGACCGAACCCGGACCAACTCTTCATTTACCACCCTTAATCCTTCCTGGAGTACTTCGGCCAGGGTCAGCCTGACCCAACCGCTCTGGCGAGGCGCCTGGGCGACTTATAATAAAAGTTCCATCTTGCTCGCGCGGAATAATAAAAATATTTCGGACGAACAATTCCGGCTGGAACTGACGGAAATAGTTTTTGAGATCCAGAGCGCTTACTGGAACCTGGTCAACGCCATCAAGCAAAAAGAAGTTAAAGATAAATCATTAAGTTTCGCCCGAAGCCTGCTCGAAGCCAACCGGGCCAAAGTACAAGCCGGTCTGTTATCACCCCTGGAAAAACTGCAGGCTGAAGTCGGCGTGGCCAACCAGCAGGAAGGTATTCTTCTCGCCCGGAAAGCGATCGAAGACGCGGAAGATGCACTGAAAAGCCTGATCCAGCCGATCAAACAAGGTGATCTCCGGGACTGGTTATGGCGGATCCGGCCATTGGATGAACCGCAACTGATCGAAACCGGACTAACTTTCAACCAATGCCTGGATTCAGCCCGCCAGCACCGGCCGGAACTGATCCAGCAAAAAAAAGCGATCGCCAACCGGGAGATCAATCTCAACCAATCCCGCCACTCCCTGAAACCGGCGGTCGATCTGATCGCCAGTTATCGTTACGGCGGACTGGACGAAACGGCCGGTGAAAGTTTTTCGGTCCTGAACGACTGGGACTACCCCACCTGGAAATTAGGCCTGGTCCTGGAGTATCCGCTGATCAACCGGGCCGCCCGAAGCCAGTTTAAAGAAGACCAGTTAGCCAAACGACTTCAGAACCTGGAATTAAAAAAATTGGAACAGCGGATCATCGTGGAGATCCGCGAAGCCCGGCGGGCGGTCGAAACCGGCCTCAAGCGGGTGACCGCCGTGCGACAGGCCAAGGAACTGGCCCGGCGCCAGCTGGACGCGGAACAGAAAAAACTGCAACTGGGTTCTTCAACCAGTCATCAGGTCCTGGAAATCCAGGAAGAACTGGCCCAGGCCGAAAGCAACGAAAAAAAAGCCTTGATCGACCATAATATTGCCATCCGGTCACTGCAGAAAGCTACCGGAACTTTGTTGCAAAAAAATAATATTATGATAAAGTAAAACATTCATTCAACAGAATATTTTATCGAACAAGGAAGCTTAGCCCGTGAATTGTCATTTCATTAAAAGCATCCTGATTTTTGCCCTGTTCATTTTTTTTGCCCGGGGAATCACCTGGTCGCAGGAAACAAAACCGGTCACGCCGACCGCGATCACCGAGATCAACCGGTTGTATCAACTGGACACCAAAATCAGAAACCAGGAAAAAGAACTGCTTGCGATGCGTAAAGATATCCAGAAAAAAATACTGGCGGATCTTTTCGAGCAGGCCAACAAATCAAAAGAAAAAGCCAACAAACTGGAAAACGAAATCAAGGACCTTAAAAACGATCTGACCGAAAAAATCGAGCAGCGGGAAGCCCACTGGCTGGCCCAGCCCACCTGGCAACGAATGGCCTGGCAACCCGGCCTGACTTATACTTTTTTTGACAACGATCTCCACGTGGAAAACCGCCGCCTGCTCAAAATAAAAATTCACTGGTTGAAAGAAAAGATCCGGCCCTTCCATGCCGGTTATATTTATAATCCGCTGGAGCAAAAAAGCAACGCGCCCTTGCGCCGGATCTTAGCTTCATCGTTCATCCTGGAATACCGGCAGGGAAAGACCAAAAGCAAGATCCGGATCAACAATAAAAGAAAAACGGTCCAATTCAATGCCGCCTTGATCGGGTTCGGGCTGGCCGGCCAGACCTGGAATAATACTTACCTCGGCTTGAACATTACCGCCGGCGTCCAGCGCTTCAGCGGGACCGAACCGAACGATACCGGGCCGATCGTTTCCTACACCATCGGCCTGCAACAAAAATTTAGTGAACATTTCACCCTGGGAGTCGAACTAACCGAAGATATACTCTGGAGTAAAGCCAATCAGAGTTCCACCTCGACCCTTTTTAATTTTTCCAGCACTTGCTTTCTGAAATTTAAATTTTGACCGGGATCATTATGACGCCGCCATTAAAACATAACGGCAAGGGGATCACCAGCACGGTCATTGGTTCCATCAGCATTGTTCTATTTCTCCTCATCCTGAATATTTTTTACCTGCTCTACAGTTCCGGCCAGCTCCAAAAAAGCACCTTGCTGAATATCCTTACCTTGTTGGTCATTTTTGACCTGCTGTTAGTAACCTATGGCTTTGTCCTCGGCATCAAAGGACTTTTCGACCCGCTCCGTAAAAAAACTTTTTCTATTATCGGCACCGTTTTAAATTCGATTCTCCTGGCAGTCTTTTTAACTATTGTCTCGATCGGTCTCTTCCGTTATTTCAGCCGGTAGTTATTACTCTGTGGAAACCTTATCGAAATCTGTCATTGCGAGACCGCCTTAGGCGGGCGCGGCAATCTCATTGCACTCGAGATTGCTTCGTCGCTGTGCTCCTCGCAATGACACCGAAACGAGGGTTTCAACTAAATCGATAGTTATTTATGCCTCATTATCTGATCGGGATCGACGAAGCCGGTTACGGCCCTTCTTTGGGACCGCTGGTCCTGACGGCCGTTACTTTCAAAACGGCCCGGCCGGTCAAACCTGATATCGATCTCTGGAAACTGTTAAACAAAATTGTCTGCCGGCACAAACTTTCCCCTGATAAGCTGGCGGTCGGCGACAGTAAAAAGATCTATTCACCGAGCCGCGGCCTCACCCGGCTGGAAGAAACGGTCCTGGCCTTCGCCGGCCAGTGCAAACCCGATCTTTTGCCTGGACCGCGGTTAACCCTGAAAAAATTTTTCCGGCGGCTCGTCCCGGCGGCGCCAACTAATATTTTCGACCTGCCCTGGTACCGGCATCAAGGAAACTTACCCCTGCCTTTGAAAGCGGATCCAAAAAAAATCAAATCTTTATCCCAACGGTTAAAAAAAGAACTAAAGAATAATTCCCTGATTTTAAGTGACATCCGCGCGCAGGTGATCAGCGCCGCTCAATTCAACCACGGCATTAACCAAAACCAGAACAAAGCCGACTTGCTGTTTAACCAATCCGCCCGGTTTTTAACGCACTGGTATGACCAATGCCGGCGCTCGGGTAAGTCCGCCTGTATTTACGCGGACAAACAGGGCGGCCGCACTTATTACCGGCCCCTGCTCCGCGATCTTTTCGGGGCCGGGACGATCAAAACGATTAAAGAATCACCGGCCAACTCGATTTATCAGTTAAAATCGGCCGGACGCGCGCACCGGATCGCTTTTGTCCGCCGCGGCGAGACCCATCATTTGCCGATCGCCCTGGCTTCCATGTTCTCCAAGTATTTGCGGGAACTTTTCATGACCTTGTTCAATAATTTCTGGCAAAAACATCAACCGAACCTGAAACCAACGGCCGGTTACCCGCTTGACGCCCGGAGATTTTTGAACGAGATCGATCCGTTGATAAAAAAAATCAACTTGGACCGCCGGCAATTAATCAGAATCAGATAGCTCAAAAACTTTTTTTATTATTTTTAAAAATTTTACTTGCTATTTTTCCGGGATTAGTTAAAATTATACAAAATATATTATATCCCTCTGGTCAACCGTAATTTGCTGAAATTATAAAGTGTATGCCGGGTAAACAATACCACCTCGGTTTAAAGTCGGGCGAAGTCGCCAAGAATATTTTATTGTGCGGTGATCCCGCCCGGGCGGAAAAGATCTCCTGCTTCTTCGACAAAATTTCCCTCCACCGGAAGAACCGTGAATTCACTACCTTCACCGGTCGCTACAAAAACATCCCGCTCAGTGTCATCGGAACCGGTATCGGACCGGATAACACCGAGATCGCGCTTATCGAACTGTCTCAAATAGTTAAAAACCCGACTTTGATCCGGATCGGCAGTTGCGGCGGCCTCCAGAAGAACATCAACCTGGGTAATCTGGTCATTTCCACCGGCGCTTTACGGATGGAAAACACCTCAACCTTCTTTGTCCCCGATGGCTACCCGGCCCTGGCCCATTATGAAGTGGTCCAGGCCCTGAAAGAAGCGGTTTCTTCCTTAAAAGTAAAGCATCACCTCGGCATTACGGCCACCGCGCCCGGTTTTTACGGCGCCCAGGGCCGAAAAGTCAAAGGATTCCCGCTCCGTCAACCGGATATGGTCGACTATTTCCGCCGGATCGGCGTTCTCAACTTCGAAATGGAGACCAGCACCCTCCTGACTCTGGCCAATATGCGCGGGTTCCGGGCCGGCAGTGTCTGCAGCGTCTATGCCGACCGCTATCACTACAAATTCATCTCCCCAACCCTCAAAAATAAGGCCGAACTTAACTGCATCCGTACCGGCCTCAAAGCGATCCAAACCCTGCACAATAACTGATCCTGATCCACCGATTTATCCTTCGTAACCCGCCTTAAACAGACAAAGAATGGATTTCACCGATCGTTTTAAGGTAATTTGTAGCTGCGAGGCTTGTCCTCGCCTCTCTATAATCATAGCTTTATTAGAAGCGACCGTAAAGGTCGCAGCTACAGCATAGAAATTAAAAAAGCAGAGAAGCTCCAGATCGTTTTGTTTTGACACCACCTCAAATAGTGCTATAATAAATTAATAATAAGTTTTTGGTCGGATCAACCGGATTTACCCCGAGACTGCGTTCGGGGCAGGCAAGATCTTTTATTTCCCCATCCGGACCATCCAGTTAATCCCGTCTATATTAAAAAGGTTTTTATTATGAAATTAGTTGCTGATTCAAAAAAATGTACCGGTTGTCGTTTATGCATGTCGGTTTGTTCGCTCGTTCATTTCGATGAAGCCAACCCCAAAAAAGCGGCCCTTTATATCGATGCCAAATTCCCAGAACCGGGCACCTTTCACACCCGGATCTGCGATCAATGCGGTACCTGCGCCAGTGTCTGCCCGGAAGAAGCGATCACCAAACGTGACGAAGACGGAGTTTACATTATTAATGCGGAAAAATGTACCGGCTGCGGCGAGTGCGTTGAGGCCTGCCCCTTAAACGTTATGTTCGTCCATGAAGACAGCTCGGTCCCGATCAAATGCGATCTCTGCAAAGAATGTATCCCGGTTTGTTCGACTAAAGTATTATCTTTAAAAGAAATAAAGGCGGAAGTTAAGAGTAAAAAGTAAAATTTGTAGCTGCGACCCTTGCGGTCGCCTTTTTAGGCGGGGACAAGCCCCGCAGCTACAGTTAACAAGGGAGTTTATTTATGTTAGCATACGGCGGTAAAATTCTTCGGATCAATTTATCCAAAGGTAAGATCACAACCGAAAACCTGAGTGAAGATCTGATCAAAAATTATGTCGGCGGTCGCGGTTTCGCCGCCCGACTCCTTTACGACGAATTAAAACCGGGCGTTGACCCGTTAAGCCCGGACAATAAACTCCTGATCGCTTCCGGCCCCCTGTCCGGATTATTTGTCCCGGGCGCCGGCAAGACCACCTTTGCCTCCAAATCACCGGCCACGGGCAGTTACGGCGACAGTAACGTCGGCGGGATGCTGGCCCCGGAAATAAAATACGCCGGTTATGACGTGATCATCCTGGAAGGTAAGGCTGTTCAGCCATCTTATATTTATATAGAGAATGATAAGGTCGAGATCCGTGACGCGAAAAAATACTGGGGCCGGGGCGCCATCACCACGGAAAAAATGCTTAAAGAAGATCTGGGTGAACAGTTCCAGATCGCGACTATCGGACCGGCCGGAGAAAAACTGGTCAAGTTCGCCTGTATCTCCCACGACTTCGGTCGCCAGGCCGGACGAACCGGGGTCGGCACGGTCATGGGCTCCAAAAACATTAAAGCCATCGCTATCCGCGGTACCCGTTCTTTAAAAATGAAGGACCCCAAATTATTAAAAAAACTCTCTTCCGATATCATCGCTATCGGCCAGAAACATCCCAATACGAAATTATTTATCGAACAGGGCACGGCCAGTGTCACCAACTGGTCCAACGAACAAGGCGCTTTCCCGACCCGTAATTTTCAGAGCGGATATTTTGAAGATCATAAAAAGATCAGCGGCGATGTCATGATCAAAGAAACCATTGTCACCAACAAGGCCTGCTTCGGCTGTCCCATGGCCTGCGGGAAATACGCCAAGACCAGAAAAAATAACCGCGATTATTACGTGGAAGGACCGGAATACGAAACGGCCGCCATGATCGGCGGTGATTGCGCTATCGGCAATATCCATGACCTTACTTACGCCAACTGGCTCTGCGATGAGCTGGGCGTCGATACCATTTCCGGCGGAAGCGTGATCGCTTTTGCCATGGAATGTTATGAAAAAGGAATCATTACCGATAAAGATACCGGCGGCGTTAAATTAAAATTTGGTGATATTGATTCCTTTGAAAAGATCCTGCGCCAGATCGTTAACCGCGAAGGGATCGGTGACCTGCTGGCCGAAGGGGTCCGCGTCGCGGCCGCTAAGTTGGGCCAGAATTCGGGAAAATTCGCTATGGAGGTCAAAGGACTGGAGATCAGTGGTTACGAATCACGGAAAGCGCCGGCTATGCTGCTCTCGTACATGACCTGCGATATCGGCGGCCATCATAACCGCGCCTGGGCGATCACCCATGATATCGCCGTCGGCCGGGACAAGATCGAAGGTAAGGCCCCCAAAGTGATTGAACTCCAGCACCAGCGGCCCATATTTGACATGCTCGGCTGCTGCCGGCTCCAGTGGGTCGAACTGGAAACCCCGCTGGACTATTACTCCCAGGTTCTGACCGCGGCCACGGGAATAAAATTTACCCTGGACGACCTGATCAAGGCCTCGGAACGGGTCTGGAACCTGACCCGTCTGTTCCTGATCCGGGAATCAAAAGATTTCAGCCGAAAGGTTGATTACCCACCCGCCCGATTTTATGAAGAAAAAGTCCAAACCGGACCGACCAAAGACAGTATGGCCACCAAAGAACAGGTGAACCAACTGCTGGATGAATATTATGAATTTCGGGGTTGGGATAAAGACGGCAGACCTAAAGCGGAGAAATTGAAGGAATTAGGGCTATAAAAGGTTACAAAAGGCTTGCCCTGAGCTTGTCGAAGGGTTACAGCAGGTTACAGAAAGTTACAAGAAGTTACTATTTATCATGAAGATTAAACTAGGCGGTTATGGCGTCTTAAAAAACTATGTCGGCCCGGCAGAGAACGGCCGTGAAATTGACATCGCGGAGTCCAAGCCCATCAAAGACATCATCAAAGAAATGAACATTCCCGACGGCATGGTCATGCTCATCTCTGTCAACGACGAACAAAAGAATTTTGATTACCTTCCGCAGGAAGGCGACGACATCAAACTCATCCCGCCGATTAGCGGCGGCTGATCAAATAAAAACGTATTTCGTATAGTAATTATTATACAAAAGAAAATAAAATGCATGCTTCAATAAAAAAAGCAATGGGCTATGGAATTAATGTTAGCGAAAAAGAAATAGTACCTGATTGGAAAAAACGTACAGGTGAACTTTGTAAACCCTGTTGGGAGTTAAATTACTGTCCTTTTGGTCCAATGGTAGAAGAATTTCCGCTATTACCTGTAATTTTGAGTGAAGCTAAAGAACATAATGCATATTTGAAAGAAATTTTAAAAGCAGGGAAATTCAGGACTGGCGAAAAAATAGATGCATTAAGAAAAGCATTCTTACGTAAAGAAGTTAAAAACTTTAAACCTAAATCATACCCCTCAAGTATTCCAAAAACATTATTAGAAGCATCTTGTAAAGTATATGGTCATATTTGCCCTGTGTTTTTTACAGCAGAACCATTAACTGAAACAAAAAAAAGAAGAAAACATTCAAGGAATATTCCAAGAGATGTTATGTTAAAAGTCGTTAGACGTGACGGACAAATATGTCAAGAATGTAATAGCCCAGTACCAGACAATGATGTGGAATTTGACCATATTATCCCGTTTTCAAAAGGTGGCAGATCAGTTGTTAGCAATTTACGTCTTATACATAAAGGATGCAATAGAAGAAAAAGTGCTTCATTAAAGAATGTTCTATCGGATAATCCCATAGAACATTTATGGGAATTAAGGAAGAAAAGAAAAAATAAGGCTGTATAACAAATATTAGGTAGTGAATAGAAGGTGAATAGGGTCAAACCCTGAAAACAGAAAATAATACGTTTAGCTATATATAATATGTACTATAAATTAAGCCTGCTATTGATTCTTTTGTGCCTGAGTTGCGGAACAAAAAAGACCGTACTGCTCGAACGCTTCTTACCTCAGGGAGATAAAAGTGTAATTTCGCTTCAAGAAGATAATAAGGTAATTTTTATTTTTATTTCAAATTATCAGTCATACGCCGAAAAACTGCTTCATCACGAAGGCGATGAGTATAACCTGTTTTATAGAATGCTCAATAGCAAAGGTGATGATTCGGTACCCGTCCATGTTTATGGTATCGAAAGGGATCGGATCATAACGATCGTGGTCGATGATAATCCTGTCGACTATTCCTTAGGCTCTTATTTAAAATATGAAAATAACAAGGTAAAAAAAATGAGCCCGGAGGAAATCAGGCATTGGACCGAAATATGCCACGAAAACATTATTGGAGAATAGGAGAAAGAATTTAACGCACCCCTTAATCCCCAGCCACTTCTATTTCATTATTTCAGGGTTAAAGGTAAATCCACTTTGAAGATAGTGCCTTTATCCGGGAATGAGGAAAAAGAAACCTTTCCTTTGAGATAACGTTCAGTAAGCAATTTCATGCTGTAAGTCCCGATCCCGCGGCCTTCGCCTTTTGTCGAAAAGGAACGATTGAATATTTGAGATTGAATATTAGGCGGCATAAATTGGGAATTCAGTACCCAAAAACTGATATACTTATTTTCGGTCTGTCCACAGCCGACCACCACTTTTTCACCTTGAGATGAGGCCTCCACGGCATTCTTGAGTATATTATCGATGACTCTGGAAAGCAGAGTTTTATCGGTGATAAACTCTATATCAATGGCGGTATTATCGATCTGAACCTGATTTGTTCGCGAAGAAGATAATTTGTTATGAATGGGAACAAACTCACGCAGAATTTCCAGAGAGCGGACCGGAACCGGCCGGACAGATAATTCCCCTCTCTCGGCGTCAATTAGTTCTTTCTGGGTATTAACGATTTCAATCAGAGTCTGAATACCCTGGAAAAGTAGTTCCATCATTTTGTCTTTTTTGTCCGAAACAGCTGTCGGGATTAACTGACTATAACCCGATAAGGGCATTAAGATATTTGCAATGTCGTGGAAAAATGTTCTTTCAAGTACCTGTCGTCTCTTCTCGTGGCTGATATCCGTTACAGCGAATATAACAAACCGACGTCCCCCTGTTTTAAATGGTGTCGCCGCCACGCGAAGGTCCAGGGCATTATTTGGTTTCTGGATTATCCGGCATTCCTCAACCTGTTTGTTGCCCTGCAGTCCGTCAAGCATGGCGTTTACCCCGCCGCACTCTTTACAAAACGATGTCGTGCCGCACCGGATAAGGTCTTCACCGGCATGGATACAGTTCAGGGCTTCACCGGGCCGAAGACCGTATAAGGCCTGTTTTTTCTCTATTTTGAGCGCGTCAACGAAGGCCTGATTGGCAAAGACGATTTGTCTTTGTTTGTTCAGGATCAGAACAATATTCGGCATGGCATCAAAAAGTTCTGTCAGGAAAGGTGTTTCGGACAGTAATTTAGCGTCACGCAGGATTTCTTCTCTGGTCGCGCGTTCTGGCGGCGCGTAATCAGTAATAATGGTTGAATCGCTCATTTATCTACCTCCTGATATTGCATAATTCAGCGTATCGTGGTAT
>DAOWBV010000239.1 GCA_030633885.1 Planctomycetota bacterium | reverse complement strand
TATTAGGTAAGCGGAGGGTTTTCCCGGTCAGGACAGCGGTTTCCCGGGCCACGCCGATGACGCTCAGGCAGTCCGGCCGATTAGCGGTGATCTCGAATTCGAACATGGTATCATGTCCGGCCGGTTCATGGTTTTCCACCTTAACGCCGTGCATGGTGAGCAGGTGGGCCAGTTTGACTGGCGGTAATTTGCCGGGTACGAATTCTTTGAGCCAGTTATAGGTTAGTTTCATATTTTTCGCTTTGTCATTCCCGCGAAAGCGGGAATCTAGTCGTCGTTTTTATTCAATCTGGATTCCGCATCAAGTGCGGAATGACAGATGCATTAAAATTGGTTCAAAAACTTCAAATGGTTTTCGGTGAACAGGCGAATATCGTTGATCCGGTACTTGATCATGGCCATCCGTTCCACGCCCAGTCCGAAGGCGAAACCGGTATATTTTTCCGGGTCGTAGTTCACGGTCTTGAAGACGTTCGGGTCGACCATCCCGCAGCCGAGTATTTCCATCCAGCCCTCGCCGCGGCAGACACTGCAACCGGTTCCTTTTCCATTGCAGATAACGCAGGAGATATCCACTTCAGCGCTGGGTTCGGTGAAAGAAAAGAATGACGGCCGGAACCGCATTTTGGTTTCGGGTCCGAAAAATTCTTTGATAAAAAGATTCAGGACGCCTTTCAAATGGGCAAAAGAAACATCTTCGCCGACCATCAGCCCTTCGATCTGGTGGAACATGGGGAAATGGCCCGGGTCGGGCGTATCGGACCGGAAGACCTTGCCGGGCGCGATGATCCGCAGGGGCGGTTTGGTTTTTTTCATTACCCGGATTTGGACCGGAGAAGTATGACAGCGTAAAAGATGGCGTTGGCTACCACTTATGTTATGAAGGTAAAACGTGTCCCAGGCATCACGGGCCGGGTGATCAGCCGGAATATTCAGGGCGTCGAAATTATTGAATTCGTTCTCGATCTCGGGCCCGCGGGCAATATCGAATCCCAACCGGACGAAAATATTGCTCAGGTCAGTCATGGTCTGGTAGACCGGGTGAAAGTGTCCGACGGTTTTTTTCTCACCGGGGAGGGAGGTATCGAACTGTTCTCCGGTGGCGGCCTTGACGGGAGTGCCGAGGGTTTCCTTTTTTCCCGTGACCTTTTCTTCAAGCAGTTGTTTTAATTGGTTAATTGACTGGCCGGCGGCTGATTTTTTTTCAGCCGGGACACTGCCTAATTGGGTAAACAAGTCGCGCAGGAGACCTTTCCGACCGAGGTATTTGATCTCGAGTTGCTGTAATACCTCCGCGTCACCGGCCGAATCGATTTCGGTCAGGGCTTGTTTTTTGACTGATTCGAGTTCTTCGAATAGTTCCATGAGTTTTATTCCCCTCTCGAGAGGGGTGGGCCCCGATGACTATCGGGGGACGGGGTGTGTAATTCATTGCGAACAAATCCTCATAACACACCCCTAATCCCCTCTTAATAGAGGGGATTTTCGTTAGTTAAGCCAATGCTTTTTTAGCGACGGTTACGATCTCTTGGAAAGCAGCCGGGTCGGTCAGGGCGATCTCGGCCAGCATTTTGCGGTCGAGTTGCACCTTGGCTTTTTTCAGGCCGTTCATCAGCCGGTGATAGGGGATCCCAATGGCTTTAGCGGCGGCTGAGATCCGGATGATCCAGAGGCCCCGGTAGTCACGTTTCCGGAGTTTCCGGCTGGTGTAGGCGAAATTCCCGCCGCGCCGGAGGGTCTCCAGACCGGCCTTGTACAAATTCCCGCGGCCGCCATAAAAACCTTTGGTGGCCTTTCTGACTTTGCGGACCCGTTTGTGCCGGGCAACATTTGTTCTTGCTTTAGGCATAGTTTTATCTCCTTTATTTTTTTTCTGTTGTAGCGGCGAGCTTGATGGTCGCCGAATTATTAAAGGCGGGGGCAAGC
>DAOWBV010000080.1 GCA_030633885.1 Planctomycetota bacterium | reverse complement strand
GAATTTAAAAAGATCGGACACATTATCTTTTTAGCCGGGTTAAATAATTCCCATAGCGGGAATATGTCTTTACGGGTGGGCAACCGGATCCTGATCACCCGGCGCGGCTCAATGCTGGGTTTTTTAAATGATGAGGATATCATTGAGACCGGGATTAAAGAGAATGATAGCAGTATCGCCCTGGCTTCGACCGAAGTCGGAGTGCATCGGGCGATTCTTACCCGGACTTCGGCGTTGTCGGTAGTCCACACGCATTCTCTGACGGCGACCGCGCTTTCCATGGTTATGGATGAGATCGTTGCGGTCGATGTTGAAGGATCTTATTACTGCCATAAAATACCGGTGGTGAGTTTAAAGGTAGGAACTTCTTCAAAGGAGATGGAAGAGGCGCTTCCCAAGGCGTTGAAGAATTATCGGGTGGTGATGGTGAAAGGGCATGGTTCTTTTGCTATCGGCCAGACTTTAGAAGAGGCCTTGCAGTACGCTCATATCGTGGAAAATATCGCGACGATCGTTTACCGGGCGAAAATGATGGGGGCGGATCTGAAAAAACTGCAAAACGCGAAATATTTAAAATGGTGACAAGATTACCGTTTTATTTTTAATTTCTTACCCAACCCGATAAATCTTTTTCCTCGGCCGCTGAAGCTCAGTTCGCGTTTATTCCGGCCTTGCACTTTAAAAACTACTTTCATAATATGTAAGGGTTCAAATAATTGCCTGAACTTATCCGCCCATTCGATCACGACGACCCCGTGCCCGAAAAAATCCTGTATTCCCAGGTCCACAAAATCTTCCGGATTTTTCAGCCGTTGTACGTCCAAATGATAAAGAGTTGATTTTTTACCCTGATGGACGTGGCATAAGGTAAAACTGGGACTAATGACCTCTTGAGGCCGTTTTACACCTAATCCCCGGGCGATCCCTTTAGTGAAATAAGTTTTGCCCGCGCCAAAGATGCCGACCAGGGCGACCAGGTCGCCGGCTTTTAAGTGTTTGGCTAAGCGGACGCCAATGTCCATGGTTTCCTGGGTGCTGTTAGAAATTATTTTTATTCTCATCTCATATCCCACATCCCGTATCTCGCATCACGTATCTGTTAGAGCTTATGCTCGTATCCTTTCGGCTTTATTTTTTTTATTTTTCCCCGGACATCTTGCAGGAAGATTCCTTGGCCCGTTCCGATAATGCCGATCAAAGTGACCGGCACCGCCAGTGATCTGTCTTTCAGTATCTTTAGTGCTTCTTTTACCGGGCAGGTGAAAAGCAATTCGAAATCTTCACCGTCGGTCAGAGCATGCTTCAGGGCTAATTTTTTTGTCTGCCGGCTCAATTGCCAGGTGGCCCGTGAGATCGGTATCCGGTTCGCGAATAACACGGCGCTCTTTTTGCTTTTTTTCAGAATATGATCCAGGTCAGCCAAACACCCGTCACTAATATCACTCATAGCGTTGATTCGGTATTTCCGGTTGAGATGGCGGGCTTCTTTTAACCGGGGCGTGAACCGGAGATGTTTACCCAGGATCGAACCGCCCAGCTGGCCGGTGACCATAATAGCGTCGCCCGTCCGGGCGCCGGACCGGGTCAGTGGTTTTAGCTTCTGCCCGATGCCCATGATCGTACTGCTGATGCTGGTCGGTCCTTGCACGACAGAAACATCACCGCCGATAATGGTTACCTGGAACTTATCCGCGGCTTTTTTCATTCCCCGGAACAATGATTGGGCGAACCGGTTCGGCATTTTCGGTCTTAACGCCACGGTGGCGACGGCGTATAAGGAATCAGCCGCGCCGCCCATAGCGGCCAGATCACTGAGGGAAATGGCGAGCGATTTGTAACCAATATCAAAGCCCGAAGTTTTATTTCTGAGGAAATCGATCCCTTCCACGATCACATCAGTCGTGACCAGCAGAAAACGATTCTTGTTCAGCCGGATGGCGGCCGCGTCATCACCGGATTTAATGAAGACCGATGGCGGATACTTTATCTGTTTCTGGATCCAGTTAATGTATTTGAATTCGTTCATCATATAATAATTCTTTCTCGACGTCATTCCCGCGAAGGCGGGAATCCAGTCGTTGTATTTACTCAGTCTGGATTCCGCATCAGGTGCGGAATGACAAACGGTGAGATACTATAATTGGTTGATTTATCCGTTTAATCCGTTTAATTCTGTTGTTAAAAATTCCATTGCTTGCTGGGCTGCCTCGGTTGGATTATCCTGATATGGGTAAAGTTCGACTGTTATCCAGTCCTGATAATCTATCTCCTTCAAGGCCTGAAAAATACTTTTGAAATCGATCGCGCCCAGGCCCGGGATCAAATGATGATGTTTCCGGTCGGCGGCGATATCTTCCAGGTGGATATGGTCGATCCGGTCACCCCAGTGTTTGATCAGTTCGGCCGGGTCTTCACCCAGACAATAAAAATGACCGAGATCAAAATTGATCCCCAGCGCCGGTGTCTGGAACCAGGTCAGAAATTCTTCCAGTTGACCGGAGTATTCGATCAGTAATTCCGGTTCCGGTTCGATCAGGATCTTGACTTTTTTTTGTTCGGCCACCGGGATGACCTTTTCCAGTTCATTCCTGAATATTTCCAGGGAGGCCTGTCGATCGTCCGGTGTTTTCGGCCCGCCGGGTTCGGTTGAGATCGTCGGTACGCCTAATTTTTCCGCCAGATGGATACAGTCAATGGTATGCCGGACTCTTTTCTGTCGTTCGGCCGGGTCCGGTTCGATCCAGGACGGGTGATGAAAGTCTCCGATGGCGCAGAGCATGAAAGTATTCAAATTGGAGATGGCCAGTTTATTTTCGGCCAATGTTTTTTTAATTTCACCGATAGTTTGCTCATTGAGATCCGGCGGATAAGCGTGGGGCCGGTCGCACATTATCTCTACTCCCTGATAACCGGATTGCCCGACTGTGTCATTCAGGCGGGTCTGGCCGATCAGTTTGATCGCTTCCGGGAGACTGAATTTCTTAAAAGCGTTGGTACTGAAAGCTAACTTTGTCATATTTTTCAAAGATACCACTTCATAAAGGGATAGTCAACTAAAAGAATTTGTTTTATAATTGACACTTGATGATTTATTTGTTTAATAAGGTTTTGTGAGGTGTTTGGAGGTGTTAGTATGAAAATAATCAGTATAGTCTGGTTGCTTTGTGTCTGTTTAGTCGCCGGTTTGTCCTGTCAAACGGCGCCGCTGGAAATAACGGATGAACTGATCAATCCCATTTTCGTAAACGTGACCATCCCGGTCGGGTTACCGGAAACATTCCTGGATATGGAAGGCCGACCGGGCATTTCCTGGGGTGACTATAATAACGACGGTCATGAAGATCTGTTGATCTTTCATGGCAAAAAGAAAGAATGTTATCTTTTTGAGAATGATGGATCGGGAAAATTCCGCGATGTGACCCAAAAGGCCGGTTTGGTTTTACCCTGGAAAAGCACGGCCGGTTACTGGGCGGACTATGATAATGACGGGGACGAAGATATTTTTATTGTACCTGATATGCTCTGGCGTAATGATAAGGGGATTTTTATCAATGTGAGCAAAAAGTCCGGTCTTAAGGAAATTCATAATGACTATCACTCTGAATCAGCCGCTTGGGGAGATGCTGACCGTGACGGTTTTGTTGATTTAGTTGTGCCCTGTGTGTACCCACGTAAAGACGCATGGACCCCCGCGCCGGTTTATTTTTATCAGAATAACGGAAACGGGACGTTTATCGAATCGACTAAAGCGGTGGGGCTGCCTGATCCGGACAAACCGGAACGGGTAAATCGTACGGCTGCCTGGTGTGATTATGATAATGACGGCGATTTTGATCTCTATCTGGCCAGTTACCGGCTTTATGCGGATTACCTGTTTCGGAACAATGGGCAGGGCAAGTTTACCAACGTCGCGGTGCGGGCCGGTTTTCCTCAACAGGCTGGCCAGAATATAGTTAACGGACATAGTTTAGGGATATCCTGGGTTGATTATGACCGGGATGGTTTTTTTGACCTCTATTTTTGTCCGCAGCATGACGGTAACAGGTTATACCGCAATGCCGGTCCCCCGAACTGGTATTTTAAAAACGTGGCGGCCCAGGCGAATCTGGTCGTGGGTATAAACCAATTCCGCGGTCGGGGTAACGAACATCTCAGCTGCGGTTGGGGTGATTACGATAATGACGGTTATCCGGATGTCTATATCACTCGTGAAAAAGAAGGCGGTTTTACCAATCTACTTCTGCGCAACAGGGGTGATGGGACTTTTGAGATCGCCCGAGATTTCTGTCTAAGCGTGGGCATAAATGACTTTGGCCATGCGGTGACCTGGTGTGATTATGACCATGACGGCCGGTTGGATTTGATTATCGGGTCCGAGGGATCCAAACCGCCGTCGCATCAGAATCCCGACCAATTTTTTGTAAAGATATATCATAATGTGCTGGATAATGGTAACAATTGGGTACAGTTGAAATTAGAAGGTAAGAAAAGCAACCGTAGCGCGATCAATGCCCGGGTGATTCTGACCGCTGGCGGCTTAACGCAGATACAGGAAGTTGACGGTGGGTCCGGATCAATTTCACAAAATCCGCGCGTTTTGCACTTTGGATTAGGAAAGGCAAAAAAGATTAAGCATTGTCGGATAATCTGGCCCTCGGGTAAAAAGCAAACAGTCATGTTGCCGACACTTAACAAACGTTATATAATTACTGAAGAAGATTAATGGCGAAAAAGCCTGATAATCAAAAACAGATCAAAGACGTCGCGGCCATTCTGGAAGTGTCCAAAGCGATGATGGCCGAAAAAGATCCGGACAGACTGCTGAACCTGATCGTCGACAAGGCGACCCAGGTCCTGGAGGCCGAGCGGGGTTCGATCTTTCTGGTCGATTTTGACACCAAAGAACTTTACAGCCGGATCGCCCAGGATGTGGAGATCGCCGAGATTCGGATTCCCTGGGATAAAGGGATTGCCGGTTCGGCCGTCCAGACCCGTAAGATCATTAATATTAAAGATGCCTATCAGGATCCGCGTTTCAATAAAGAGATCGATAAAAAAACCGGTTACCGGACGCGTAATATTCTTTGTGGTCCGTTGATCAACCACAAAGATGAAGTGATCGGGTCCCTTCAGTTATTGAATAAAAAGGATGGTTCTTTTAACGATTATGACGAATCACTCATCACCGCGTTTTCCGCTCAGGCGGCGGTAGCCATTGAAAATGCCCAGTTGTATCAGGAACTGGAACTTACTTTTAAAAGTTTCTTGAAAACTTTATCATCCACGCTCGATGCCCGGGACCAGACCACGGCCGGTCATTCCGAACGCGTCGCCCGTTACGCTTTGAATATCGCCCGGGCGATGGGTTTCAGCGAAGAGGAAATGAAAGTGATCGATTACGCGGCCGCCCTGCACGATATCGGCAAGATCGCTGTTCGGGATGATGTTTTGCTCAAGCCCGGTAAACTGACGCCGGAAGAATATAAAAAGATGCAGAGCCACGCCGTGAAAACAAAAGAAATCCTGGATAATATGTTTTTCTCCCGCGGTTTACGGGCGATTCCGCACGTGGCTTCTTCCCATCACGAAAAGATCGATGGGTCCGGTTACCCTTACGGTTTAAAAGAGAGCCAGCTGTCCAAAGCCGCCCGAATCATGGCCGTGGCTGATGTTTATGAGGCCTTAACGGCCGCTGACCGGCCTTATAAAAAAGCGATGACCCCGGAACAGGCGATCGCCATTCTGGAGCAGGGCAAAGGAACTCACTTTGACGCGGAGATCGTTGATGTCTTTATCAAGAAAAGACTTTATAAGATCGAACGCCGGAAATTTTTCCGGATGGATGCCACTATTCCTTTGGAGTATCTGGTTCAGAGTGATAAAAAACAGGTCGACGACCAGCCGGTGAAAACGGAAACCACTAATATCAGTCCGGTCGGGCTGATTTTTTCTTCTCAGCGTTCTTTGGCTTTGGGGATGATCCTTGAGCTGGTTTTGCATTTACCGGAAAAAGATTTGAAGGTCAGAGGGAAAGTTATTCGGAACGATCCCAAGGGATCCCAGCATATTTATCAGGTCGGGGTTGAGTTTATTAATTTGGCCGCTAAACAGCGTGATGTTTTGTCCGGTATATTTCTGGTCGATCACGTATAAACTTATGGGTTATTATGAAAATATCGAAACGTTCAATTCGTCGATCACCCGGGCGGCCAAGAAGATATTCTCGTCGGCCGACCGTTTTTTCCGACGGACCAGAGTTTGTCTCCGGTTCATTGCCTCAAGTTGTCATTGTCGGTCGGCCCAACGTCGGTAAATCAACTTTTTTTAACGCCCTCAACCGCCGCCGTCTGGCTATTGTTGATAAAGTCCCCGGTACCACCCGCGATCGGTTAAGCTCTTTTATCGCTCACCAGGATGTTATTTTTGAATTAATTGATACCGGCGGGATGTTGGATGAATTAGAAGGAATTATTTCCGTGGCGGTTGACAAACAGATCAAAACCGCCATTCAACGGGCTGATCTGATCTTATTTCTGGTGGATATTCGGGACGGGGTGCTCCCGGCGGATAAGGAGATCGCTCGTTTTCTGCGCAAGCAGAACAAACCGGTTATTCTGATCGCCAATAAAGCCGATACGGCTAAATTTGAAACTGATGCCCATGAATTTCTGACGTTGGGGTTAAAAGAAGCGATGCCGCTTTCCGCTTTACAGAAAAGAGGTCTGGAAATTTTGCTGGATAAAATAGTTGTTGTCACCAGGCCGATAAAAACCAGGGCAAAGGCGGGATCAGTCAAAAAGATCAAGCCGGTGAAACTGGCTATTGTCGGGAAGCGAAACGTGGGTAAATCCACTCTGGTCAACGTCATGGCACAGGAAGAACGGGTGATTGTCAGCGAATTGCCCGGCACCACCCGCGACGCTGTCGACGTTAAATTTGTTTATGAGGATACTTCTTTTATCGCGATTGATACGGCCGGCTTGCGCAAGAAAACTAAACTGAAAGAAGCCGTTGAAGTGTACGGTCATTTCCGGACCGAAAGTTCTATTCGGCGGGCGGAAGTGGTCCTTTTCCTGGTTGACGCCCGGGAAGAAATGTCCCGGGTCGATAAAAAGATCGCCCGGTTCATTGTGGAATCCGGTAAACCCTGTATTATTGTGGTCAACAAATGGGACCTGGTTCCCGAAAATGTCACAACGGCCAGTTATCAGGACTATCTCAATAAGACTCTGCCTGATTTGAATTTCGCGCCCATTACTTTTATTTCCGCCAAAAATACTTTTAACGTTTGGCCGACCATTTCGCTTAGTGTCAACATGGTCCAACAATCTTTGACCAAAGTCAGCACGCCGGCCCTGAACAAGATTCTGCAAAAGATCAAGTCCAAACTTGCTCCTCCCGAACGGCAGGGGAGAACGCCCCGGGTTTATTACGCCACCCAGAAAGATGTCTGTCCGCCGAGGATAATCATTTTTGTCAATGACCCGGCCCTGTTCACCCCGGCCTATCAGCGGTTTTTAATGAAAAGTCTCCGGGCCGAACTGCCTTTTTCCGAAGTCCCTTTCCGGATTGAACTGAGAAAGAAGCCGGGATTGAAATCAAAAATTTAATTATCGGATGAACGCTATGCCGGATAAAAACAAAGACCGCGCCAAGCTCAGGTTAAGAGTGATCCGAAAGGCTCAATCTTTGGATAACGTTTTGGCCGCCTGCCGTTTTTTCGGAATGGATCATACGTCTTTCTACAAATATAAGAAACGCTATGAACAGCACGGTTTGGCCGGACTGAAAGATTTACCATCTACACCTCACGGTCATCCAAAAACCACCCCTCCAAAAGTAACAAGGAAAATAGTGCGCCTGGCTTCTAAACACCCTTATTGGGGATGTGTTCAGATTGCCAGAAACCTTCAATCAGAAGGTATTTCCATAACACCACCGACAGTCCAGAAAATTCTCAATAAAAACGCGTTAAGAACCGAACGCGTCCGGGTAATCAAGCGCAACAAACGCCGGCGTGCCCTCCAAAAAGTGAAGTAAAAACCTTAAATATTGGTTTCCGGGTAATTTTTTCGCTGAAAACCATCAGTAACGTTTATTTATTTGACCATAAAAATTTTATAACTTCAAGATTTTTTACTTGACAAAACAATAAGCCGGGTTTATACTGGCTGTCAACATCAACTTTGAGTTTGTCTACTGGGTTTTCTTGCTAAACATATCTTTCTAAAAACCGGGTCCTACGAATCGGAAAGGAAGGACTTATGAAGCTCGAAAAAAGTTCACCCCGACTCGCGAAAGCTTTCTCTTACATCTTATTAAGCTGCTCGCTTTTTTCATTCCTGAGTATTCACCTCCTAGCTCAGGAGACGCCTGGCCAACCCCCTGAACCCGAGCAACTCGAAAAACTCCAAGCCCCCCTGAAACCAAACGGCTACGATCTGCCCTTTGAATCCACCGGAAAAATCTTTGAAGTGAAAGATAATCCCTTTTTCCCTGATTTAAAAATCACCTCATCCCAAGAAGTCCGCATCGTTCTTGAAGCCGTCAAAAACATGATTTCCTTCCATATCGAGACTGCGAGTATCCAGTCCCCAGTACCCAGT
>DAOWBV010000236.1 GCA_030633885.1 Planctomycetota bacterium | reverse complement strand
TGTTGGAAGGAGAAAGAAAATGAAAAACGAAGGCCATACTTTACTGGAAGTTACGATTGCCATGACAATTCTTTTGACGGCTCTGATGGGCGTCATGTCAGTATTCAATACCGGTTTTGTGACGAACGAAAGCACTCAGAACCGGTTGATGGCGACCAAGGCGGTGGAAGAAGTTATGGAACAGTTAAAAGCGCTTGATTTTGCCGATCTACCGGCCCAGGATGGTTTGACTTTTGCTTTTCTTGACATACCGAATTTACCTGATCCTAATATCGGCCTGATGCAAGTACAGGATGTCAGCGGCGGTCAGGGTAATGTTTACGAGATCACGGTCAGTCTGACCCATGCCGGTTTGACCGGGGTACCGCCTTTTTCAGCTTCTTTGATCTCACGGAGGGCGCGATGAAAAATCACGGATTAATTCAGAATGGTCGTTGTAGCTGCGACCTTTACGGTCGCTTCTGTGGGCGGGGGCAAGCCCCGCAGCTACTCTATTTTTATAAATCAGGTAATCGAAATTTTATTAAAAACGACCAATCATCTTTAGCGGGCTTTTCCCTCCTGGAAATGGTAATGGCTTCGTCCCTTCTGGCTATTATTCTGGGAATCACTTTCAGTTTTTATATGACTGGTCTGGATACCTATAAGACCGGCAGCGCGATCGTTGCCGCCCAGAGTCAGCTCCAGATAAAACTGGAAAGTATTACGGAAGAACTGATCGAGACCGCCGAAAGTAATATGACCATATATTCCTGGGCGGATGCTCAGATGGGGAATCAGGAAGCGCTTTGTTTTTCTTCGGCCCGGGACGCGAACGATAATTTTATCACTAGTAATGGCCGGCCCGTCTGGCAGTCGGTGGTGGTTTATGCTCCTTATGCCAACCCGACCCATAATAACCGGGGTGAGATCAGGCGGTACGAAGATTTCGGAGCCCACAATTTCCCACTGAATATTACTGACATTACGGCCAATACCATAACCCTGGACGACGACACCACTTTTGCCCGCGGGTCCGGTTCGATTATTCTCGGTAATGTGGCCACATTGGACGCTCAGGCTTTGCAGATTATGGATGTGAATCCTATTTCGATCAGTATTGACGTCAGAGTCATTTTACCGAAAGGGGCCAGCCTGACTATTCCGTTACAGACCAGCGTGAACTGTCGAAATTAAAAGGAGGCCTTTATGAAAAACTTTTTTAATCAATCAATGACATCCGGTAACGTTTTGATCATTGTTACGGTCGTCGTAATAGTGATGCTCGTTTTTAGCAGTGTTTTGATAATTGAAGTCGTTGAGCGGCCGAAGGTGATCGATGCTTTTGAATCAGCCACTCAGGCCCGTTACGTGGCGGAAGCCGGTCTGGAAGAAGTAAAAAATTATATCCGGACCAGTGCTTATGACGCGAACGGGAATGTCTGGTTAAACACCAATTCTTCTCCGGGTGGTTTTTTGGCGGTCGATGATTTGATGATTGGCAATAATTCAGTCGATATAACGATCACCGAATTAGGTAATGGTTGGCACCAAGCCGTGTCCTCGGTCCAAATTAATAATATTCCTTATAATCTGGCCATGGAGATCAAGGGCCGAGATTCTTTTTCCCGCTACATGTTTTTTACCCATCTGGATGATATTAATATCGGGGCCACGACGGTTCGGGGCGATGTCCATTCCAACCGGCGGTTAAACTTTTATTTTGGCGGGGCTAAGATGTACGGCGATACGACTGCCGTGCGCGGGATCGGCTTCTATTATGGAGCTAACGCCGGGAATACGACTTTTTACGGTGATCTTAATGGTTATTCGGATTCGATCACCTGGCCCAAGACTTCAGAAATCGCTACCCTTCATAATGAAACCACCGGGGTTTACCAGGTTTCCAATACCAGTTCCGAATATTCCGGTTTCGGTAATTTTAATACCGGGATAGAATTCATTGGTGACCAGGTGAAAATT
>DAOWBV010000212.1 GCA_030633885.1 Planctomycetota bacterium | reverse complement strand
GTGTGTCACAGCTTTTTCCAGTTCGTGGCTCGCCCGGCGGGCGATATCCTGATAATCCCGCAGGACCGAGTTCTTGACCGCTTGCTGGCTTGCCGTGATCAGGGAAAATCCCAGAAACCCAAGGGAGATAATAAGCAAGATCGCGAACACAAATCCGATCTGGTGTCCAATGTGTTCGGGGATCAGTTTCAGGATAGTTTGTTTTAACGACTTCACGGTAAATTTTGTCCCAAAAATTTACTTAAATAAAAAAGCCCACATACCCGGGGAATTATTCCTGGTGAATGTGGGCCTGAAAAAATGGGCCTGAAAGTCAGGACAGTCGATTAAGACCTTACCTGGCTGGAAAGAAAGGTTTTCCCGGCAAATGTCGGGACGACTTTCTTTACTAAGAGGCCACTATCTTATAACATTATTTTCGCTCTGTCAATGGTAAAGTTTTAAAGTGCTCCCCGTTCGTATTCCATTTTCAGGATTTCGGGGAATATTTTTTCATAATACTCCTTATCGCAGGTGATCTGGTTGTAGTCCTGATGTTCCAAGTGGGAACTGAACCGGCAGCCGCCGCCGCACATGGGTAAATAGGCGCAGTCCAGGCATTTGTCTTCTTCCAGCGCCGAGTGCATGGTCATGAACTTGATCGCCCGATAATTAAGTTGTTCGTCCCGGACGTTCCCGACCACGAAATCAGTTCGGCCGACAAAGGCGGCGCATTTGTAGATGTCGCCGTTGGGCGCGATGACCACCATAGCGTTATCCCTCGACATGGGGCAGGTGGTAATGTTCATCCCGGGAGTGACTTTGAAGCCGCGCCGGATCACTTCCCATCTGAGTTTTAGGCCTTCTTCCATCAGGTCATGAGAAAGCGACGTACAACCGGTCATGTCAATTGATTTGTTGTCCGCGCCGATCCGGGCGATAATGGGCGCGAAGAGCATCGGACCTAACTTCTCTTTGAAACCGTTATTTTCCAGTATATCCAGAAGACGGTAAAAACTGCCCAGGTTCTCCCGGTTGAAATTACCACCGAGATCGACCTGAACCTTATCGATGACGCCATGGATGTTTTTTATGATCAGGTCAAACGATCCGTGCCCGTTGCGGAAAGGCCGGTTTTTGTTGTGCTCTTTCGGCGGCCCGTCCAGGGTGATCCGGATACTGGTTAGGCCCAGCTTGGTGAATTCTTCGATCATGACCGGGTTAAGCATGGTACCATTTGTGATTATTCCGAAGCTGAATTTAACGCGTGCATTTTTGCACCATCGGTACATTTCCTCTCCTATTTCATAGATGGGGACCGCGTTCAGGAGCGGTTCGCCGCCGTAGAAAACCAGTTTTAAGGTATCCGGACGTTTGGTGGCGACCTGGTGTTTCAGCCAGCTGATCACTTCTTTTGTGGTTTGTTCGTTCATGTTCTGGTGCTTGTCGACCCCTTCTTCAAAACAATAAGTACAGGCCAGATTACACTGAAAAGTCGTCAGGATCGTGGCGGTCATGGTCGGGCTGGTATATTTCAGTTGGTCAAACCAGTGTTTCAAGACCCGTAATTCGTCCACGTCATCCTCTATGACCATGCCTAGTTCCTTAAGCTGGTCCAAATAGGCCTGTTCTTCCGGCGAGAGCAGCGTTTTCGGTTTTGTTTTAGCGACGGTTGTAGCGGAAACCTTTAGGTTTCCATTATCAAGGGAGGTAACGGAGGCATTGATGTTTCCATCAGCAGGTTCTAATCCTGTCGGAGATGGAAGGCTGAAGCCTTCCGCTACTTTTTTCTGGGTTTCTCCATTCCCATTCTCCGGTAACCGATACAGGAGATCCTTTAATTGTTGGTTCAGGACGACGACTGATTGGGTCCGGGTGTTGAGGGCCAGATATTCACCCGGGGTAGGGTAGTTGTCGTAAAAAACAGTATATTTTGATAGTTTCATTAAACACCTCATAATACAAGTTATAAATCACAGTTTTGTTGAGCACCTTGTAGCTGCGAGGCTTGTCCTCGCCCATTATAGAAGGCGACCGTTCCGCCAAAGGACGGATCCGCCTCAGGCGGAAAAGGTCGCAGCTACATTTAGAGACCCGTAATCTCTAACTGGGCAAGGGTGCCCCCCGGCAAATATGCCGGGGGGCGACCGCATTACATTACAGGGTTATTAGTCACCACTGATTCCCGGGAACAAAAACGGCGGGCAACAACGAACGTCTGTGTTATTTTTGGCTTTTCTGATGACTTTCAGCTTCACTACGGTTCACCCCCTCTCTTGGAGAGATACGTTTATTGTAGCTGTTTCCTTGTTGTCTAAATGGGGTGATAATACCCCCTTAGCTGCAAGGGTCTAAGCAACTACAATTTGCCATCGCCTTTCGGCGGGCAAGATGAACCGTGCACGGTCACTTTTCCAACTAGTATGTAGTAGGTAAAAGGTAGAATATAGGGTTCGTATTCCCTACCTACTACCTGCTATCTACTACCTACTTCCTCCTTCACTCGCCATTCCTTGATCGTCCAGAACGGCATGACTGACGAAAATAATTGGTCGGTATTTTCAAATTTTGATTGGGTAGCGCTTAAATTATAGAAGAAATATAAAAAAGTAGCCGCTTGGTCATTATATACTAGCCGGTGAATCTCTTGATAAATTGTTCGTTGTTTTTCCGCGTCGGCCGACATTTGTCCTAAATCAAATAAACGGTCGACTTCCGGATTTTTATACAACCAAAGTTTCCTTGGGGTTCTTTTTTCTTTTGAGTGCCAATAAATGCTGGATTC